>CAYFZH010000021.1:0-2370 GCA_964347785.1 uncultured Candidatus Saccharibacteria bacterium | reverse complement strand
CCGAGACGTCTACGACTATGGAGTTGAGGTCCTTGTGTCGGACAGTGCCAGATAGTGAGGCGATCATCCCGTTAGAAGCAGGTCTCGGTCAGCGAGCTCTGCTTAAAGATATTAGTTATATAATTTCGACCAATTTTCATATTAATTTAAAGCTCTTACTGAAACCGTGACCGAGGCTTCTAACGGGATCATGTTGCTATTATAGGGCAAAGTTTGCTATATTGCCTGTCATGCCGATCACACGTTCAGCCAAGAAAGCTCACCGCCAGTCACAGAAGAAGCGCGTCTTCAACGCGCGTCGTAAGGACAAGGCCAGTGACGCTGTAAAGGTTTTCAAGAAGCTTGTTGCCTCTGGTGACAAGAAGGGTGCCGAAGCTCAGATGGTGAAGGTTCAGAAGGCTCTCGACAAAGCAGTCAAGGGCAAGACTTTGAACAAGAACACCGTCTCTCGCAAGAAGTCTCGTCTATCGAAGCTTCTTAAGAAGACATCATAATAAATAGACTTAAGCACAGATAATAAAAACGCCCAGAAGTTTATCTGGGCGTTTTTATTATCTGTGCTCTCAGTAGGAATCGAACCTACATTTTAACTTCCGCAAAGTTATGTCCTATCCATTGAACGATGAGAGCTTTAACAGCGGTCATACTAGCACAATTTATTTGGCTAGGCACTCCTTAAAATCCTAAGGCTTCTATAACCTTTTCGACAAACGGTAGAGAGTGATATCTCTCAGGGAGAAATTGTGCAAGGGTGGTATCGAGCCTTTCTGCATCCATATCTCCAGTAGGGATGATGATGAGTGGCATAAAGAGTTTCTGTGAGTGCAAGATAATCTTGGCGTGTGGGTGGTCTGAGTCGAGCCAGTATGATTCTAGGGTTGAGTATGGGTAATGCACCTTGTCTCGGGTGATCCCTCTCTCGTCTACGATGACGTGGACATTTTCTGGTGGTCTGTTGATAAATATCGCTAGGGCGAAGACGCTCACGATGATCAATATACCTAGGATAAAGTTACCGAAGATAATCGAGGCGAGGACGATAGAAAGAGAAATAATCCCCACAGCCCAGAACCAGTCTTGGCTTCTCTCTTTGTGTTCGTATTCTGGAGCATCCCATTCGATTCTAAACGGAACAGGTTTCTTCATGTCTAAAATTATAACCTATTTCACAAGACTTCCAGGAGAAACTTCTTGAGCGGGGTGGAGAAGGATGGGGAGATCGCCATCTGCGCAGAGCATCATGCCCTGACTCTCCATACCCATCATCATCCGAGGGGCGAGGTTCGCCACTATAGGCACCATCTTGCCTACTAGAGACTCTGGTTCTGGTACAGCCTTCGCTACTCCAGAGAGAATCTGACGAGGGAGAGCCTCGCCGAGGTCGACACTAAGCTTGAGAAGTTTCTCAGAACCCTCAACCCTCTCTGCTGAGAGGATCTTGCCGACCCGTATCTCTACTTTCATCAAGTCTTCGATGGTGATCATAAGTTTATTTCTATTGTACTAGGGCGGAGGCGGTGAGATTCGAACTCACGGTCCCTTTCGAGACTCCGGTTTTCAAGACCGGTGCACTAAACCACTATGCGACGCCTCCAAGGGCTACTTTACCTGCTTTCTTCAACTATTTCCACCTCGTACTTCTTGGAGATAAAGAATAGGTAGATAATTTCCAAAATACCTAGTGTGTTGATGATCAGGAAGGCGAGAAACCACTTCTTCTGTCTCAGGGTAGCTGAGCGCCAGAGAGCGAGACCCTTCCAGACTAGAGTCCAGATGACCACGACAGCGATGATAAGTGGGCTAAGACCTACAAACTGGGAAAGTGTGTTGATAGATTCCATAAGCTCTAATTGTACTATAATTGCAGATATGAGACTTATGGCTATAGACTTCGGCTCCAAGAGGGTGGGGGTAGCTTCCACAGATGAAGGGGGAACCTTCGCCTTGCCTAGACTAGTTCTGCCAAACGATGAGCACCTTCTCGATAACATTCTCGAACTCAAGGAGATAGAAGGCGTAGAGAAGATTGTCATCGGTGAATCACGAAATCTAGATGGTTCACCGAACCTCATACTCTCTGAGATAGAGAAGTTCAAGAAAACGTTGGAGGAGAGAGGGGTCGAGGTGGTTTTACATCCAGAAGTTTTTACCACCATGGAAGCACGTCAGATACAGGGCAACTCAGAACTCACAGATGCTTCAGCGGCAGCGCTAATTCTCAAAAACTACATAGAGACGATGTATAATAAAGAGAATGATAATGTTCTCTAAGAAAAATTTTCTAGATCTTTTCCCAGTTCCAGAGTATCTCTTGTTCTCAAGTTGCGGGATCGCCATCACCGATACGAGTGTGAGGTTCGTTGAGTTCAA
>CAYFZH010000020.1:0-2927 GCA_964347785.1 uncultured Candidatus Saccharibacteria bacterium | reverse complement strand
CTAGTAGGATTACCCCAGCTGCTACTACCACAGGACAGGTCCTAGGTGCTTCTACTGTGGCTCCTACGTCATTTTGCCCATATCTCACAAGTTATCTCCGCCTAGGGGCAAATAACGACTCTATACAGGTCATCTACCTCCAGTCCTTCCTCAAGAACTTCGAGGGTTATGACTATGTCACTATCAATGGCGTATTCGACCAAGCCACTTTCCAAGCAGTTTCTGAGTACCAACTTAAATATAAAGACGAGATCCTCACTCCGTGGGGTATAAGTGCACCTACGGGCTATGCCTATATCCGTACTATAGGGAAGATCAACCAAGTAATCTGTGGTAGTGCTATCCCAGCAGTGCAAAAGTCTGTGGCCCAAGCACCCGCAGTGGTTATAAAGGACAAAGCTCCTGACTGTTCTTGCCCATGCACCTGCCAAGTAGATGGAGTCGGTGTAGATAGGGGAAATACCCCATATACACAAGGGTTAATGTCTAAAGGACAAAATAAAGACGCCCCACCTTATGTACTAGGAGCAAGTATCTTTAGCTGGCCGAACTCCTTCGGCGACTTCTTCCAGTGTCTATACAGTCTCATCCTCATACTCATTGTCCTTTATATCATTGCCCGTATGTTAGAGAATGTCCTTTATAAAACTCTTCCAGAAACTCCAGAAGAAGTGGCTAAGAGACATCAAGTTAAGTGGCTGACTCTCGCTCTCGGCTCCCTCCTCTCGGCTGTCATCGCCTTCCTCCTCTCTTGGAACTGCTTGGTCCTCCCTCTTCTCCTTGTCTTCCTAGGATCTCTCTCCTACTTCACCTATAAACTAAAGATCGAGAGACAGGTTACCTTGGGCTAATAGAGGCTGTGGATAACTCAAAATAGTGGGGTCACTCTGGACTCTCACGTAGCCAGCTATGGCGATCATGATAGCGTTGTCTGTACTCAGATCTCTCTCTGGTATACAAAGGTTGAGTTCTGGGAATTCTTTTGCTAACTCACTGACCTTCTGTCCCAAGTAAGTGTTGGCAGAGACTCCTCCTGCGAGGATAAAAGTTTTTATATCCCCAATAGACTCTAGAGCCTTTCTCGACTTATCCACAAGTACTTCTACTGCAGAGTCCTCGAACTCTCGAGCAATCTCTGACTTGAATTCGTCGGTAATATTTTCTTGTGCGCGGATCTTGTAGAGTACAGCGGTCTTGAGTCCGGAGAAGGAGAAGTCCAAGTTCCCAGAGTGGAGCATGGGTCGAGGGAGTTTGAAGCTTGATACAAGACCAGACTCTCTATGAGCCTCGGCTAGTGCAGAGACCTTGGGTCCACCAGGGTAGGAGAGACCGATCATGCGGGCGACCTTGTCGAAGGCTTCTCCGACAGCATCGTCGAGAGTCCTGCCCACGATCTTGTAGTCTCCGAACCCTCGTATGTGTACAAGCTCAGTGTGTCCACCAGAGACTAGGAGGGCAAGGGCTGGGAGTTCGAACTTCTGCTTCTGATGGTAGAGGACAGAGAAGATGTGACCCTCCATGTGGTTTACAGGGACTACTGGCTTACCCCACTTCTTGCCCAGCTCCTCGGCGAAGGTGATCCCAGTCCAGAGAGCGGGCTCGAGTCCTGGACCGACGGTGACGGTGATGAAGTCTATGTCGTTTGTCGTCAGTCGTCCGTCGTGAGTCAGCTCGTATCCTGCCTCTTTTAAGGTTTGTTCGAGGAGGATGGGGAGGTTCTTCTGGTGCTCGCGCTTGGCTAGGTTGGGGTAGACTCCACCGTATTCTTCGTGGAGCTTGGCTTGAGAGATGAGAGAGTTGCCAAGGACCTTGATCTCCGGCTTCTCCAGAGGTCCGGTGATGTCCAAGAGCGCTACAGCGGTCTCATCGCACGAGGTTTCTATAGCTAAAATACGCATGGTCAGATATTAACAGAAAGTAGATTATAGTCACTCTTCTCAAAGGTAAAAAGGAACCCGACGCGGTGAAGCGTCGGGCGGGCGAGGCGTGGAATCTGTTTTACTGTGGTGCGGGTCTCTCCATAGACTCGACGACTTTCGTCCACCCTCTTGCCTTTGCAAGAGAAAGGAGGGAATCATAGAGTCTTCGATCTTGAAGGTGGAGAACCACAAACTCGATGATCATTTCGTCAGAATACCCGGGATATTCTGACTTGATCCTTGCAGCTTGCTTCAGTGTTTCAGCATCAGTCTCTGCGCTTCTGTATACGAGGTTACTGAGGAAGTCGTTCTGAACAAAGACTCTGTCGATCGTGGTTATGTTCAACATTCAGTGCACTCCTTCTTAGAACTGGTTAAGTATTTCTAGCCACAGACTACTTGGGGGTAATAGGTCTGTCAACAGAAACTCTATTAAATTTAGACCTAACTTACTTTAAGTTTATAAGCGCTATTCCAATAAAAGTAAGTATTGCTCCGACAATTTGTATCATACTAAGTGTCTCATTGAAAAAGAGAAATCCTGCTGTGAGCACAATGACTGCGTAGAGGGCTGTCTGCAGTATCCCAACGTTAACAAGTTGTACCCCAGCAACGAAAACATAAGCGAAGAAGAAAATTTGGAAAAAATAGAGAAGTATTGTCCCGATCATCCAAGGGCTCTTCAGCGTTTCTATAAATGTGTGCCCGACAGATGCCTTTTTCAGAAAAACGTCTGCAATTGCCACAGCGGTAACGGCAAGAAGGAGAAGTCCTGTATAACCCAATTTCATAGCTTAAGTATAGCAGGAAAGAAGACTCAAACTTTGTATAATTTGGCGGAAGAGGAGAGATTCGAACTCTCGATAAGCTTTCACCTATGCCGGTTTTCGAAACCGGTGCCTTCAACCACTCAGCCACTCTTCCAACGGCTGAAACTATAGCATTTTTCACAAAAAATGTTAAAATATTGCGGTTTATTGAGGCCCTATCGTCTATCGGTTAGGACAC
>CAYFZH010000019.1:0-3552 GCA_964347785.1 uncultured Candidatus Saccharibacteria bacterium | reverse complement strand
AATCCTTTAAAAAAAGTCATCCTGTGAAGAAGGTTTATTACTTCTTTATTTTAAGGCCCGGCACACAAATAGATGGAGCCGATTTCTATTTTACAGGTGCTGTTTTAGATTTAAAAAGAGTAGATAAAGTTTTGGTAAACAATAAAAGGACTACTAATAAATCAGTATTTTTAGACAATTTTATTGACAGTGATTATGGTAATACTAAGATTTACAAAGCAAAGAAAAGGTTGGAGCTTAGATTAAGACCAAAGGTTTGGGTTGAGAATGATAAGGTGCTTAAGATAACCACTTCTTTTAATCCATCTTATATCAATCTTAGAGAAGAGAAGGTTGGTTCAAATTATTTGAAAAAACAAATAGATAAGTTGATGAATGTTGAAATAAAATTTATTGATTAAGGTATATCGCCTTCATCATCTGCCTGGCAACAGCTTCTAGGACTGGGACAGTTACAGAATTACCCGCTTGTTTGTAGAGTGATGAGTCAGATATGTTTGGCAAAACATAGTTGTCTGGGAATCCTTGGATTCTGAAGCATTCTAGAGGGGTGAGTTTGCGGATACCCTTCTTGTCTCTGATTATGGGTACATTGTGCCCACCCATACCCATATTGGCTGTGAGAGTGGGGCAGACACCCTTCTTGTTCTCTCTGACATACTTTCTCCTCCACTGGTAGATTCCGCCTACCTTCACATCTTTATCCAGTTTTTTGAACAATGGTTTGCCATTGTAGTAGTACTTATCGAGGACGTTTTTCTCTAGTAGGTCACTTATCTTCTTGGTGAGCTTCACGGGCTCGGGGAACTTAAACTTCTCATAGTGTTCTTTGTTCTTGAATCCGACTATATAGATTCTCTCTCTGTTTTGTGGGACGTTGCCGTATTCCATGCTATTTAGCACCTTGGCATGTATGTGGTAGTCCAGGTTCTTGAGAGTTTTCTCTATCACTTCGAAAGTTCTGCCACCATCGTGGCTTTTCAAATTCTTCACATTTTCTAAAAGAAACCCGATAGGTTGCTTCTTCTCAATTATCCTAGCGATATCGAAGAAAAGATTACCTCGCTCCTTGGTATCCTTGAACCCTTGTCTATAACCAGCTATGGAGAACGCTTGGCATGGGAACCCGCCGAGCAAGAAGTCGAATGCTGGAAGGTCGTCTATGCCCAGTTTCCTGATATCTTCTACTACAAGTTTAGAATTCTTGAAATTGAGATTGTAAGTATGCTCACATTGAGGTTCGAAGTCGTTTGCAAAGACGGTTTTAAATCCTGCTTTCTCGAAGCCTAGTCTTATGCCTCCCACCCCAGCGAAGAGGTCTAGGGTTCTGAATTGGTAACTAATCTTATCATCAGAAACTTCCTTCCTGTTTGCATCTACATTGCTAATTATCTGCACCACCACACCTCGTATCTCAACCTCCTTCCTGTAGAAGGGGAGTAGGTTCTGATTCCTGGGCTGGAGTCTAAATTTACCCTTCTCCTTGTATATTCTCTTGAGAGTGGCTTCGTTGTCATCGATGATAGCTACTACAGTCTGACCGTTTTCTGCTACGGACTGCTTCTTAATCACCACTATATCTCCGTCGAATATGCCATCTTCTATCATACTGTCACCCTTTACTCTGAGAGCGTAATAATCTTTCGGATTATCTATAAGAGCACTTGATACGAATACGGAGCCAGCGTCGTATTCGATAGCCTCGAGCGGTTGCCCAGCCATAATGTTGCCCATGATGTTTATCTCTGGGAAGGTGACGATATTCTTCCTGATCTCTATGCCACGAGGACTGTTGTCTTTGGACAGGTATCCCTTATCCCTAAGGTTCTCGATGTGTTCGTGGACTGTAGAAGGGGAGCTCAGACCCAAACCTGAACGAGCTTCCTCTATAGTAGGAGGGATACCATTTTCTGAAATGTATTCAGTTATGAAGTCTAGGACCAGCTTCTGTTTCTTGGTGATAGTAGTCATAATTTTTTAAAATTGTCGTTTTGCTACATTTAATTATAACCGAATATAAACCGAAGATAGCAGCAAGTTCTTCTAGCTGTGGAGAACATCTTGACAATCCAACCTACTTGGTATATTATTGTGGGGTATTAGCAATTCCTGATTAGTTGGCGGAAGCCGCACAGGACAGGCTCCAGAGTTTCCTCCTTTATGTTTATGTTAAAGGCACACAGAACCTCAAAGGCCTTTAGACAATAAACAAAACAATGACATTCAACACACGTGGCCCTAGGTCACAATCGCCCCGCAGTAGCGGAGCTAGGTTCGGCGGTAGCTCCTCAGGTAGAGGTGGTTATTCTGCTGGTCCCCTAAGTCGGCAAGGCGCCAACGGGCAAGCACGCAGATTTGGTAGTGGAGCAGGCGGTAATTTCAGACGTCCAGCGAAGCGCGGGATGAAGAGCTTCTCCGATGTTTCCAAATTTATCAACAAGGCTGTCATCACCGAAGAGGTAGAGGTCTTTGTCCCTGAACACAAGTTCAGTGACTTTTCCCTACATCCACTCTTGCTCAAGAACATTTTGGGCAAAGGTTACGAGAACCCCACTCCTATCCAAGATAGATCTATCCCACACATTCTCCGTGGAGAGGATATCGTCGGCATCGCGAACACTGGTACAGGTAAGACCGCAGCCTTCCTCATCCCTCTCATCGACAAGGTGCTCAAGGACAAGACCCAGAAGGTCCTAGTCGTCGCTCCTGTGCGTGAGCTCGCTATGCAGATCAACGAAGAGCTCAAGGAGTTTGCCAAGGGTACTGGCTTCTTCTCCGCACTCCTTATCGGTGGGGCTAGTATGGGGAACCAGATCAGAGAGCTCAGACATATGAATAACTTCATCATCGGCACTCCCGGTCGTATCAAGGACCACATCGAGTCTAGACACTTGGACCTATCCGGCTTCCAGACAGTAGTCCTCGACGAAGCAGATCGTATGCTCGACATGGGATTTATCAGTGACATGCGGACTCTCCTCGGACAGATGGCGAAGGTCAGACATACACTCTTCTTCTCCGCAACTCTCTCGACAGAGATTGAGAGACTGATCCACGAGTTCCTCAAGACTCCTGCTAGGATCTCGGTCAAGACTCAAGACACTTCTAAGAACATCGACCAAGATGTCATCCGCGTGCAGGGTAGGAACAAGTTCGATGTGTTGAAGGATCTCTTGTCCGATAAGGCAGAGTTCAGTAAGACTCTCGTCTTTGCTCGTACCAAGCACGGTGCAGACAAGCTCGCACAGGCTCTAAACCAGTCCGGCATCAGGACAGATGCCATCCACGGCAACAAGCAACAGAACGCTCGCCAGAGAGTGCTGGAGGACTTCAAGAGGGGTGTGGTAGCAGTGCTCGTCGCTACAGACGTGGCAGCGCGTGGGCTCGATATCCGAGAAGTCTCTCACGTGATCAACTACGACCTACCTTCGTCCTACGAAGACTACGTACACCGCATCGGTCGTACTGGTCGCGCTTCCAAGAAGGGTAAGGCACTGACGTTTATAGACTAAGAAATAATATTTGACAAAAGCATTATCTACTACATAATGC
>CAYFZH010000018.1:0-4301 GCA_964347785.1 uncultured Candidatus Saccharibacteria bacterium | reverse complement strand
ACCTCCACCACCGCCAGAAGGAGCGGCAACGATGTTTACTACGACCGAGTTAGAAGCACTTGTAGTCCCATCAGTACAGTTGATGCTCAAAGTGACCGACCCACCCACAGCTGGATACCAAGCATGAGCTGGATCGATAGGACCATCTGAGCCTGAGGTAGTGATACCAGAGTCTCCAGAAGGTGAGGTGAAGAGACAAGATGTGGCATTGGCAGAACTCCAGCTGTAGTTGAAGGAGTCTCCATTGGTCACAGTTACCGGACCATCTGAGCCGTTAGCCTTGATATCAGCTGTCACCGCCCCAACCACTTGGATAGTGACAGAGTCAGTAGAGTTTGTAGTCCCGTCAGTACAGTTGATACTTAGGGTTACAGAACTTCCTACAGAAGGGTACCAAGGGTGGCTAGAATCGATAGGACCATCTGAGCCTGAGGTAGTGATACCAGAGTCTCCAGAGGGTGAAGTGAAGAGACAAGACACGGCGTCAGTAGAACTCCAGCTGTAGTTGAAAGAAGTGCCATTTGTGATGGTCACAGTACCGTCTGAGCCGTTAGCCTTGATGTCCGCAGAGAGTGCAGCGAAGACAGGCAAGGGTGCGGACATGAAGATTATTGCCACAGCAATGTACGCCGGAGTGAATTTCTTGAATATTTTGCTGTTAAACATTTTTTTCATGAATCAGACACAACTTACAACTTCCACAATTTTTGTCAATGTCTTTAATATTTGTCCTTTATATATATTTTGTCCTTTATATTTCACGTATAATCTTAGGTCTGGTATGGGCACTCCCCGTGATACTATAGAAGAACTTATGAATGAGAAGTTTCTGAAACCCTACAACCCAACCGAGACAGAACCAAGGATATACAAGCTCTGGGAAGAGAGTGGGTACTTCAACCCAGACAACCTTCCAGAACGTCACCAGAAGCCCTTCACCATCATTATGCCGCCGCCGAACGCAAATGGTGACCTCCACTCTGGGCACTCACTCTTTATCACTCTTGAGGACATCATGACCCGCTACAAGAGGATGCAGGGGTACAAAGCTCTCTGGATCCCAGGTGCCGACCATGCTGGGTTTGAGACCCAAGTGGTATATGAGAAGAAGCTCGAGAAGGAGGGTCGCTCAAGGTTCGGTATGGACCCTCAAGAACTCTACACGGAGATCTACGACTTCACTCTCAAGAACAAGAGCATTATGGAAGGTCAGGTGAAGTCTATGGGTGCTTCTTGCGACTGGTCGAGAGAGAAGTTTACCTTAGACGCAGATGTGGTCGAGAAGACGCAGAAAACTTTTATCAAGATGTTTGACGACGGTCTGGTCTATCGTGGCAAGCGCGCCATCAACTGGTGTTACAAACATCAGACTTCCCTCTCTGAGGTCGAGACTGAGTCAGTGGAGGAGAACACGCCCTTCTACTATTTCAAGTACGGACCCTTCGAGATTGGTACAGTGCGTCCCGAGACCAAGTTTGCCGACAAGTATGTGGTGATGCACCCAGACGACACTCGTTACAAGAACTACTCCCACGGACAAAAGCTCACTGTCGAGTGGATCAACGGGCCGATCGAAGCCACTGTGATCAAGGACGAAGTGGTCGATATGAACTTCGGCACCGGAGTGATGACCATCACGCCTTGGCATTCTCAAGTAGACTTCGAACTTGCGCAGAAGCACAACCTCGAGATCGAGCAGATTATCGACTGGCGTGGCAAGCTCTTACCCGTCGCCGGAGAATTCGCTGGTATAAACATCAAGGAAGCTCGGCCGAAGATTGTCGAGAAGTTGAAGGAGAAGGGCTTACTCATAAAGGTAGATGAGAATTACAAGAACGTAGTGAAGCGTTGTTACAAATGCTCTACGGTCATCGAGCCTCAGGTCAAGGACCAATGGTTTGTAAAGATGGCCCCTCTGGGAGAGATGGCTCTCAAGGCAGTCGATAAGGGTGAAGTGAAGTTTATCCCCGACAACTACGAGAAGATCTTCCGCTACTGGATGAGCAATACCATCGACTGGAACATTTCTAGGCAGATTGTCTGGGGCATCTCCATCCCAGCTTGGTTTAAGGATGGTGAGTTCAAGGTAGGTCTCGAGAGTCCAGGAGAAGGTTGGACTCGTGACCCTGACACTTTCGATACTTGGTTCTCAAGCGGTCAGTGGCCACTTATGGTTACAGGGTTCCCAGAGGACAAGGATTTCCCTCTCTACTACCCGACAGATGTGATGGAGACTGGGCACGATCTCATCTTCAAGTGGATTCCACGCATGGTGATCTTTGGACTCTATCTCACGGGCAAGTCTCCCTTCCACACTGTTTATCTACACGGTCTGGTAAATGATGCCAAGGGCAAGAAGATGAGTAAGTCCAAGGGCAACGTAGTCAACCCTCTCACCCTCACAGAGAAGTACGGTACAGACGCTCTCCGCATGACCCTAATCGTAGGCAACACTCCCGGTACAGATCTCTCGCTCAGAGAAGATAAGGTCAAGGGTTACAAGAACTTCGCCAACAAGCTCTGGAACATTGCTAGATTTATCTTATCGCAAGAAAATTCCGGTGAGGTAAAGAAAGAACTTGTAGAAGAGTTCGAAGCTCTAAGCAAGGACGTCACTGCCGACATGGAGAGCTACCGCTTCCACCTAGGAGCGGAGAAGACCTACGCTTACATCTGGCACCGTTTGGCAGACGAGATCATCGAAGAGAGTAAGGGCACTGAGCCCGGCTCGGTCAAAGATGAGTACAAAGCGACCCTCTACTACATCTTGGAGAACTCTCTCAAGCTCCTCCACCCCTTTATGCCATTTGTCACCGAAGAAATCTGGCATGAGGTTAAAGGTGATGGAAGTTTACTCATGATCGAACCTTGGCCAACTACATGAATTTAAACTTAGGCGCAGTAGGATACGCATTGCTCGGCGGAGTCTTGCCCGCACTAGTCTGGCTCCTCTTCTGGCTACGCGAAGACAAGAAGCATCCAGAACCCAAGAACCTCATCCTCAAGACCTTTCTCCTCGGCATGCTCTCGGTAGCTCTAGTCCTACCATTCCAGAAGGGTGTTGAGAATCTTTTCCCCGGTATCACCTTCACCACACTCTTTCTCTGGGCACTACTCGAGGAAGTCTTCAAGTTCGGCGCAGGATACTTCGGCGGACTACATACCAACGAAGACAACGAGCCCATCGACCCCATCATCTACCTCATCACTGCCTCACTCGGCTTCGTCGCACTAGAGAACACACTCTTTATCCTAGGACCACTTCTCGGCAACAACGCCGTAGAGACTGTCATCACAGGGAATCTCCGCTTCATCGGAGCCAGTCTATTGCACGTGGCATCATCTGGATTTGTTGGAGTAGCTATCGCCTTCTCTTTCTACAGCTCAAGGACGAAGAAGTGGTTCGCAGTGATCCTCGGACTCTTGTTCGCAGTCATCTTCCACTTCGCCTTCAATGCGCTCATCCTACACTTAGGTTCTTATGGCACTACTGTCGCCTTTGTCGGAGTCTGGATCACCATTGCTCTACTCTTACTCACGTTTGAACGAGTAAAATCGATTGCACGCTAACCACTCTGGGTTATAATTAGTTCACTATGAAAAACAGAAGAAGCTTTTTTGAAAAATTAACTGGTGCCGTACGTCTCGAAGAAGAAACTGAACGAGAATTAGAAGAAAAGAGTTCCAGCTCCTCTACCAAGCCCAATATCTTTGAGGAAGCAGAGGAGGAAGCTCAACTCACTGTCGACGTCTACCAAACTTCTTCTGAGATAGTGGTCAAGACTATGGTTGCCGGTGTGAAGCCCGAGGACCTAGACGTCTCTATCACTCGCGACTTGGTCACCATACACGGAGAACGCTCAGAGGAGCGCACTCTCTCGGGTGACGACTACATCCACAGAGAACTCTACTGGGGCTCATTCTCCCGTTCTATCCCTCTACCAGAGGAGATCGATGTAGACGGTGCAGAAGCCGTAGAGAAGCATGGTATGCTCATCCTCCGCCTCCCCAAGTTAGACAAAGCTCGCCAGACCAAACTCAAGGTTAAGGGTTAGAACCAAATAGATACAAACTTTTACGTGTGCTCTCAGCAGGACGCTTCGCTATCTCGCTCCTCGGAAACCCACGGTTTTCCGAATCTTTCCTCCACGGGAAAACTAGAGTTTTCCCGACCCCTTTCCAGTTCGATTCCTGCCATAAATACAGCTAATAAAAAATACCGGCAGAAACCGGTAGTTTTTATTAGTGTGCTCTCAGCAGGAATCGAACCTACATCTCGTCCTTAGGACGGACTTGCTCTA
>CAYFZH010000017.1:0-7370 GCA_964347785.1 uncultured Candidatus Saccharibacteria bacterium | reverse complement strand
GGAGTACGGATAAGCCAAACCACTCCACCGATAAACACGAGTACAACCAGTATCCACAAAGCTTTTTTGTTCATAAGATTATTATATTAAACTTTACTACCTTGAGCCATCAAGCGTTGATGCTCTTCGGTATCCAAGAGTCCACACTTCTTGTACTTCTTACCACTACCACAAGGGCACAGTTCATTTCTCCCCACGTCTTCACTCTGCGTGTACACAGGATGCGCAGATTCAGTGGGTGAAGATGGTGCATTTTTATACGCAACACTCGCGGAGATTAAGGCTTGCACATCTAGAGCGACGATAAACTCACTCACCTGTTTCGCGATAGAAGCCTCCATATCTCTGAAGAATCGTAAGCCCTCTCTCTTGTACTCAACAAGCGGGTCCCTCTGACCATAAGCACGCAGATTTACACTATTTCGAAGATAATCCATCATCTCCAAATGATCCACCCAGAAGAGGTCTACGGTCTGGAGGATAATCCGTCTCAAGGCTTCTAGAGCCATAGGATCCTTAATATCCTCTTGAGAGAGTTTGGTCTTGAGCTTCTCTCTACTCTCTAACTCTAGGAGAGACGACATCTCCTCTAGGAATATTCTTAACTCCGCCTCATCGCCAGAGAGAACCCTCTTCCTCTTGCCATACATAATATTCCTCTGGAAGTTTAGGACGTCGTCGAACTCTAGGATGTGCTTTCTCGCATCGAAGTTGAACCCCTCAATCTTCTCTTGAGCCTTCTCCAGAGAGTTAGTGATAAGTTTATTCTCTATCGGCTCATCTTCTGCAATATTGAAACGACCCATCATCCCCTTGATAGTATCCACGGCAAAAATTCTCATCAGAGAATCATCAAGCGAGACGAAGAACTGCGTCTCACCCGGATCTCCCTGACGACCAGCACGACCTCGGAGCTGGTTGTCTATACGTCTCGCATCGTGACGCTCTGTACCAAGGACAAAGAGACCTCCGAGAGACTTCACCTCCTCGTACTCCTCTGGTGTGGCCGGGTTGCCACCTAGCTTGATATCCACACCTCGACCAGCCATATTTGTCGCAATAGTCACAGAACCCTTCCTGCCAGCCTGAGCGATAATCTCTCCTTCTCTCTCATGGTTCTTGGCGTTCAAGACCTCGTGCTTCACACCAGCGTTGGTGAGATAGTCCGAGAGAAGTTCATTGTGCTCAATAGAGACCGTGCCGATAAGTACAGGCTGACCGTTCTTCGAAAGCTCGCCCACCTTCTTGACCACCGCCTTCATCTTGCCCGCTTCCGTCTGGAAGATGAGATCGCTGTGGTCTACTCTCGCGATAGAGCGGTGAGTAGGTACGACGTAAGTCTCAAGACCATAGACCTTGTAGAACTCCTCTTTCGAAGTAAGGGCAGTGCCCGTCATACCCGAGAGCGACTTATACATACGGAAGTAGTTCTGGAATGTAATAGAAGCAAAGGTGCGAGACTCTTCCTTGATCCTTACCCCTTCCTTAGCCTCTATCGCTTGATGCAGTCCCTCTGACCAGCGACGACCGGGTTGCAGACGTCCGGTAAAGGCGTCTACGATCACAACCTCGTCTTCCCGTACGACATACTCCTTGTCCTTGTGATACAGAGCCTTCGCCTTCACTGCAGTCTCAAGGTGGTGCACGTACTTAATCCCGCCTTCGGTATAAATGTTTTCGATACCTAGAAGTTTCTCTGCCTTCTCTATACCACTATCTGTGAGAGATATAGCCCGTAGCTTCTCATCCACGGTAAAGTCAGAATCCACATTGAAAGATTCTACTATTGAAGCAAACCTTGTATAAAGCTCACCCGCCTGACCTGTATTGCCAGAGATAATGAGTGGAGTGCGCGCCTCGTCTATCAGGATAGAGTCTATCTCGTCGACTATGGCGTAGTGATACTCTCTTTGAGAAAGTTCTTCCTTTCTATAGAGAAGGTTATCTCGAAGATAGTCGAAGCCGAACTCGTTGTTGGTACCGTAAGTGATGTCAGCTCGATAAGCCGACTGCTTGTTCGAGGGTCTCAAGAACTCGTGCACCACACGGAAGGAGCCCAGCTCATCGCGCTCCTTGTCTTCCTCCTTCTTATCTGTATGAGAAGGATCGTAGATAAACGACTCCTGACTATTCAGCACTCCTACTGAGAGTCCGAGATATGCATATATCTGACCCATCCACACAGCATCACGTCTTGAGAGATAGTCATTTACCGTCACGACGTGGACACCCTTACCTTGAAGAGCGACAAGGTATGCCGGCAAGGTGGCGACAAGAGTCTTGCCTTCTCCAGTTCTCATCTCAGCAATACCACCATGATACAGAGCGAGGCCTCCTAGAAGTTGAACATCGAAGTGTCGTTGACCCAAAGTACGCTTAGAAGCTTCCCGCACCACAGCAAAAGCTTCTGGAAGAAGGTCGTCGAGACTCTCACCTTTCTCCAGACGATTCTTAAACTCAACCGTCTTACCCTCGAGCTCATCTCCAGAGAGCTTCTCGAGCTCTGGTTCCAAAGCATTTATCCGCTCTACGAGCGGTTGCCATGACTTAATCTTCTTCTCCTCTGGAGAGCCGAAAAGGTTGCCAAATATAGCCATAATTACCACTACTTTATCATATTTCCGCTTTCTTGACTTATAGAAACAGGAGCATAGAAAAAGCGCCCTTGCGGGGGCGCCTTTTCGTCTAGGAAGAGAGACTATGCTCGCTTCTTCTTTGAAGCGGCCTTCTTCTTAGGAGCGGCCTTCTTCTTTGTTGCCTTCTTTTTCTTTGCTGCCATTTTATTTTATTCCTTGATTGCTCTTGGAACAGATTATTATTAACGCCTCTCGTAGAAAAATATTTTTGGAAAAATACTTTTCTACGCTTAGATTAATTATCTAACTTACAATACACACATACAATGGTTGAGAGAAAGAAAGTGTGGATAACTTTTTTTGAAAAAGTTTTTCAAAAAATATTTTAAGAGAGAAAATATTTTATTTTAGATTCTGAACTTCCTTGATAAGTTGTTCGTAGGTAGTCTTGTTTTGTGGATCGAGCTTGATACGAGTGACGATAATTTCCATCGCTTCAGCTATTCTCTTCTTCTGAGCATACGCAGAGAGTACGCGATTATCGAAGAGGAAATCACTCTGTTGTAGTTCTCTGAGCAATCTTGCCTCCAGAGCTAGGTCACCCGCATAAATCGCGCCCATAAGGTACACCACCTTAGCCTCCTTATAGTTAGGTGAGAGCTCGTAGACTTCCTTGAAGATGGCCAGACCCTTAGCCGGCTCATTGTTGTTGAAGTAAGCCGAACCAAGTTCGAAGAGGACTTGCTGTTTTTGCGGAGCAAGTTCTCTAGCACGCTCAAGATAGACTAGAGCCTCTTGAGGAGAACCTGTGAGTGAGAGAAACGTCCCAGCAGAAATCTGAGCTCGTGTATCTGTGTTACTTTCCACAGCCTGTTTAGTGAGAGCCTCTTTGGCGAAGGCGAAGAATTTATTCTTCTCTTCCACCGATATATTACTCATAAGAATATTTGCAGAATTTACTGCTATTTGCTCAACTGTTTCCTGACGACCAAGGATGGAGCCTTGGTATGACTTCTCCAGACTTAACACAGCAGAAGATTGTCGGCCAGACTGAACCTCTTGCAAAGCCGATATAAGAGAAGTATTTGCCACAATAGACTTCCAGTTGACGAAGTAGAAGACCAAGACCAGACCAACTGCCACAGCAGGGAGGGCAAGATTCCGTGTTTTATCTTCTGACCAAGTATTCTTCCAAAGCAACTCCCCTCCACTACGTGATTGAATGTAAGCGACAAGTGAGAAGAAGAGGATGTAACTTACTAAGTGGTCGAACACGAAGATGTTGTGGAAGAAGTAAGCCGAGATAAGAGCAGTAAGCGTCGAGCGCTCGAGCGAGCTGAATGTGCTCCCCGCCTTATATAAGAGGTAAAGAGGTATCGCATAAAGAGATAAGTAGAAGAGAAGCCCCAAGAGACCCCCCGCAATAGCCCAGTCCAAGAAGACGTTGTGAGCACGATCAAACCATGGCTCAAGGATATACATCTCTGGCTGATAATACTTCTGGAACACGTTGCTGAAGTTCTCCTGACCCCAGCCCAAGACCGGTCTCTCAGCAATACCCTTGAGTGCCATCGGCCAGATAAAGTAACGCCCTTGAGTCTTGATCTCACTCACGTTGATACTGGCAAACCTAGAGAGCACAGGACTCTCCTTCACTAGTGCAGAATCTCTGAACAAGAAGAAACCGCCCACTACCACTATAAGTAGAGTGAGCACTGCCATACTCCCCTTGCGTAACCACTTGTTATCTTTGTTACGAAGATTAAGTAATGCAAAGATAAATAGACCTCCCAAGACTCCGAGGATACTCCCACGCGTAGCGGTAAAGTAGAGGATGAAGAGTTGAGCAAGGATAAGAGCGCCGTAGAGATACCTCAAGGTTGTATTTCTCCACTCCTTTATACAGAAGTATAGAGCGATAAAAATATGGAAGAGAAGATATACAGCCAGATAAATGGCGTTACCGAAAGTACCATCAACACGCGCATCCGACTGCGATGGTCTGATACTACCGATGACTTGGAGGAGCGCATAGCCAACCATGAGAGCTGAGGCGATAAGCGAAGTGTTCCACCACTTCTTCCAGTCAGCTTCCTTGAAGAAAGACAGGATCACTACGAAGTAGGCCCCGATGTGGAGCATCGAGACAAATCCCTCCATACGTTCGTAGTTACTCCACAAGCTCCTAAGCGGTGCCACTCCAAACAGATCTGCAATACCAACTACCGCGATAAAGGCAAGGACCGCATAGAGAAGTGGTGACTTCTTGGGTCTATACTCACTGTCGGATATAGCAAGAAGGAGCCACGATGCAAAGATAATCTCCACGATAATCCTCCAAACAAAGGCCTTGGTAGTAATAAAGGGGAAGAAAAGGCTACCCGAAACCAAGAACGGAATAAACGGTACTAGAAACAACCCCCCAAGAATAATGCTTCTTAAAGTATTTTTACTCATTAGGGATATAATATCACAAGAACTTTTTAATGATTGGGCGGGTAGCGACCCTACGGATGATGCTCCAGAAATTCCAACCGACTGAACCAATCTGCATGACACACCAATCAATAACACTCATTGAGTGGCCGAAAAATTTTTTACGGAAGTAGAAATACCGTCTCCAATCAGTGCTAATTAAAGCTGGTATATTATATTTTCTTGATTTTCTATTGATTTCAACTAAAGCAGATATATGTTCAACTTCATAATATTCACCTCTCCAGAGAGTAGACCTAAACACATCAGGATCAATAGAAAAGAAAACTTTGCTAAACATATAATCAAAAATCTTCCTTGTCGCAGGATTAACCCCGTTAGGAGGTGATATTGGGAAATATGCCCAGTCTGGAACATTTATAAATTCTCTATAGTGCAGATATGCATGCTTGAGAACCATCTCCCTATGAACAGAACTAATGAACTCAAAACAATCATAAGCCAAAATATCCTGACAAAACTCTTTCATAGAACTTAGAGTGGAAGCAAAGTATAGATCGTGTAGCAAAAAAGTTGGTCGACAGACGACTGTGGCGTAGATAGCTCGCCGATCTTGATTTGTCTCAAGAGAAGTGAAAAATGAGGACAGTAGCCCATTTATATTCATGTACTGATCTGTTCTAATCTTAACCACATACTCCACCCCGCTCTTCTCAAGTTCATTTAAACCATTAAGAACACTGATAAATTGTCGATACTTATTGTTATCCTTATAATGACCTGGCTGAGCTATGCCTCCAGGATCTGGAGCGCTGACCAATTTAGCACCCAGAAAACTCTCCCCCGCTTTCACTTCATTATCCCAAGTTGAAACTACAATCTCGTCAAAGAAATGCCCGAACTCCTCAATAACTCTTTGGATATTTCCCCTACAATCAAAGTGAACGATACCGCCATCTTTTTTTAATTGCTCCGGCGAAGCATGAAGGTTAGCCCCTGTTCTACCTATAGAGGTAAGGGGACCTTGAATAACTAAACCTATTTTTTTAGTCATTAAATTAGCTGATTAACACTTCCATATTTATATTTTAAGACTGTATCATATAATGTATTTTTGTGATATAAATCTATGTACATGGGGCTTAAAAATTTTATTGCCAAGAACTTAAATCGCTACTACGTCAAAAGAGGTAGAATGATATGTAGTTTCGCTCAGCTAAGTAATCCTGAAGATATTACAGGTCTACATCTGATAGATCAGATTAAGAAAGAGACATCTATGCTCTTAAAAAATCAAGAAGCATTTCTAATTTATAAAATGGTAAGAAAATCTGAAAAGATCTCAGGAGATATCGCTGAAGTCGGTGTATATAAAGGAGGTTCTGCCAAACTTATCAAAGAGTCGACTAAAAAAACCATTCATCTATTCGATACCTTTGAGGGATTACCGAGTTCAAGTGGTAATGACAAAAAAGACAAATTCAAAATGGGTGAACTATCTGCCTCGCTAGAAAGTGTGAAGCATTATTTAAACTCATACAATAATATTTATTTTTATAAAGGTCTTTTCCCGTCAACAAGTGGTCCAGTGTCTGATAAAAAATTCTCCTTTGTTCATTTAGATGTAGATTTATATGAATCAACTATGGATTGCCTTAAGTTTTTCTACCCACGTATGAGTACTGGCGGAGTTATCCTAAGTCATGATTATCAAGATCTAATAGGAGTCAAGAAGGCCTTTGATGAATTTTTTAAAGATAAGCCAGAAATCGTTCTCGAGCCATCTGGTTCCAGTCAAGCGCTAGTAATGAAATCGTAAAAAATTAAGCCTTTCTTACTACTTCGTTCTCTTTAACAGATCTCCATAACGTTAGCTTCCCATAATAATAGAGAAACAAATTGAAGGGATAATGATGCAAAGGAGCCATATTTAACCAAACAATAGAGGTAAGGAACCTAACCTTGCGATTATCATATTTATATTTGCGGAAGAATTCAAAAAGGACAACATGGCAATCAACCAGATTACTGGGACGCATTATCTCAACCAGAACGTTTTTCCCGTCTGACTCAACTTTATACAAATTATGATTAATAACACTGTGATTCACCGTTAGATTGTGATTAAGCTTGGCAAAATCATAATATCTATCGCCAACTTCAATATCTCCACCAAAATCTTGCCTCCAATCTATGAAAGTAAAACCTTGTTTAGTCTTAAGAATGTTATCCAAAATAAAATCACCATGGAAACGCGACTGCAAACCATTAGTCAATCGGTCGAAATCAATTTTATTAAAAATATCACCAATAGAAGGAATTTTTTCTCCATTGATAATATGTTCAGTATCTACACTG
>CAYFZH010000016.1:0-9010 GCA_964347785.1 uncultured Candidatus Saccharibacteria bacterium | reverse complement strand
CAGACCGTCGTGAGACAGGTTGGACTCCTATCTACTGCAGGCGTTCGTTTCTTGAAGGGATTTGCTCCTAGTACGAGAGGACCGGAGTGAACTGACCACTGGTGTGCCTGCTCTTCTGCCAAGAGGATCGCAGGGTAGCTAAGTCGGGAAAGGATAAATTCTGAAAGCATCTAAGAATGAAGCCAACCCTAAGATTAGGAAACGTTTGAGGGCCGTGAGAGATGATCACGTTGATAGGCGTTAGGTGTAAGACGAGCAATCGTTTGAGCCGAGACGTACTAATTGCCCGAATCTTATTAGGAAATTTGGGAGCCACACGCTTCCTCGGCGAAAGTTTGCAAAAACGAGTAGCCATTCTGTCCTGCTAAATGAGATCGAAACTTAAAGAACTAAAACCCTTACCATATTTTTGAAAATTGTGTTCTGGTGCTTTGTCGCTGGGGTCACACCCGTTCTCATTCCGAACACGGCAGTTAAGCCCAGTTGAGGCGATGATAGTCGCAAGGCGAAAGTAGCTAGGCGCCGGAACACAGAGTTTAAAGATAAAATTGTAAGGGTTTTTGATTTGGATAAAAACAAAATAAGTTATAACTTCTTGTTTGCCCAAACTCTGATAAAATTATCTTTATGAATGATTGGTCTAGGATGAGAAAGAGGCTCGTATTGGTTATCCTCATTGTGGCTATTGTGGTGCTTATTGGTGTGCCTCTCTACTTCCTTTTCTACAAAGCGCCTACGTGTTCCGATGGGCTTATGAATGGAGACGAGACAGGGGTGGATTGTGGAGGTTCTTGCCAGAGACTTTGTACCGCAGAGTCTCTCCCTATAGTGATAAACGGCGATCCGAGAGTTCTTACTGTGGCTCCAAATGTCTTCGAAGTCGTAGCACTTCTTGAGAACCCAAATATCAATGCGGAGATTTATCGTGCTCAGTATGTGCTCAAGGTCTATGATGCTTCGAGTACTATTCCTGTGAAGACTATCGAAGGCTCGACTTTCGTCCCTAGAGGGGCAAGCTTTGCCCTCTTTGAAGGGCCCTTTAGCCTAGAAGCTGGTATACAGCCTGTACGCTCTGTGCTTGAGTGGCATAAGGACTCATTGCTCTGGAAGAAGACTGGTACCGTAGAACCTGATATAGAGGTGACCAGTATCTCTCTTACCAAGGAAGAGATCAGCCCCCGCCTCGATGCTATTGTCGAGAACCAGAGTCTGGAAAGCGTTTCTCATATCGACCTCGTCGCGTTGGTTTCTGATGAAGAGGGGAATCTCTTCTCTGCTAGTAAGACTTATATCGAATCCCTCTCATCTGGAGAGAGTATGCCAGTCGTCTTTACATGGCCGAGAGGATTTTCTAAGAAGGCGGTAGATATTTCTATTATTACTCGCATCTTCCCAGACTCGAGCTTTATCCGCTAAAGATGATGAAAGTCCTAAGCCGTATTCAGATAGACTGGTATCTCTTTGTACCAGCACTCCTGCTCTCGCTTGCAGGACTTGTCACGATGAACTCTTTTGCTGGAGACAATTACTTCTTCTTCCGTCAGAGTATTTGGATCCTTGTGTCAGTAGTGAGCTTTGTTGTCGCGAGCGCTTTCGACTGGCGGTTCTTGCGTCGTACATGGGTCTTGGTGCCAGCCTTCTTGGCTACTATCGCTCTGCTTGCTCTCGTCTTGGTAGCGGGTAATGTAAGTCATGGAGCTAGGAGTTGGTTCCAGTTGGGACCAGTGGCCTTCCAACCTTCTGATCCAGCGAAGATTATGCTCATCCTCATGCTCTCGAAGTATTTCTCGCGACGTCATATCGAGATAAAAAATGTTCGACACATCTTGGTCTCTGGCATCTATGCCTTCCTCATATTTTTTCTCGTTTTTCTCCAGCCAGACTTCGGCTCGGCGATGGTCCTCTTCTCGATCTGGTTGGGGATGGTCCTGCTTTCTGGTATATCCAAGAAGCACTTGGCAGTGGTGGGTCTCTCGGGACTTGTGATAGCCGTGGGGCTCTGGATGTTTGTCTTCCAGCCGTATCAGAAGGCGAGGATTATGAACTTCGTGAACCCGCTCGCCGATGTGCGTGGTACAGGGTACAACGCTTACCAGTCGACAGTGGCAGTGGGTTCTGGAGAGTTCTTGGGTAAGGGGGTGGGGCAGGGTAGTCAGTCCAAACTTCAGTATCTACCAGAGTACGAGACAGACTTTATCTTCGCTTCCTTTGCAGAAGAGTGGGGATTTGTCGGGACGGTGATACTGCTTATGTTGTGCCTCATGCTTCTTTTTAGATTGGTAAACAATGCTGAGCAAGCTCCAACCAACTTCGAGACCTTCTTTTTCTTTGGTATTACGATCTTATTTGGCATACACATTGCTGTGCACGCAGGTATGAATATGGGAGTCCTGCCTGTGACTGGGATCACGTTCCCATTTATGAGTTATGGAGGTTCACATCTCCTGACCGAGTGGCTGGCTCTCGGGATACTGAGTAGTATGACGAGACATTCTCAGGGACCTAGAGTTCTATAAGTAAGTTGCGATAGTTTCTCTAAACATTTTCTCTGTAGAGAATTCTTGAGAAACTTTCTCTTGTAGACTTGATCCTAAACGTTTTCTTAGATCTTCATTGGCACTGAGTAGAAGTAGGGTAGAGAAGAGGTCTTCTGAGTTTTCTTTCTCGACGAGGATACCGTCCTTACCGCTCTCGACAATCTCTGGGATACCGCCGACAGAGCTGGCTATTACTGGAAGACCAGCAATACCGGCTTCGAGGACTGCGTAGGGTAAGTTTTCAGAACGTGATGGTAAGCAAAAGATGTCGAAGGCAGACAAGTAACGTCGAGCGTTGCCAACATATCCCTTGAGGGTGATGGAGTCGCTTAGACCCAAGGTCTCGATTAGTTGCTCTAGTTTTCTTCGCTCTTCACCTTCTCCCATAATGATCAGTTCTGCTCTGTGGTGTCTAGAGAACTTGTCCCAAGCCTCGATCAAGATGTCTAGACCCTTGATGGGGTGGAGTTCTGCTAGAGCGCCTACGGCAAGAGTGTCGTCTCTCAAACCTAGCTCTCTGCGAGCTTGTTCTCGAGGAATGAGATCAAACTTATCTATCCCGTTGTGGATGACTGTGGTCTTACCCTTTATCAAAGGCCAATGCTCAACGTCTTTCTTGAAACTTTCTGAGACGCAGATAGTCTGGTGTGCAGCGAGGATAGTTAACCAAGAGAAAAATTTTATCAGAACCTTCTGCCATTCTGGTCTAGGTTCGTTGAAGGCCCAACCATGTCCGGTGAAGATTATCTTGGGTACCCTGAGCAGTCTACCAGTAAAGATTCCTGCACCACCCATCTTGGCGCTGTTGATGTGGAAGACGTCAGGCTTCTCTCGCCAGATAGTTTTAATGATGAAAAGGAGACGAGAAGCATCGTGGAATAAATCCATATCTCTATCGAAGCCAGGGATAGTTATGACACGAATATTTTCCTCCTCTAACTTTTGAGTAAGTACACCTCCTTCTCCACAGAGGACTGCGACCTCGTGTCCAGAGAGCTTGGCGTGTTTAGCGAGGTCGAAGACGTAGCGCTGAGCGCCTCCGAAGTTCGACTTGGTAATGCCGTAGATAATCTTCATCTGAGATATGGTCATTATACGTGTTCTGTGGTATAATGCACGCTTATGAGATTACTGAACAGAAAGGAGCCCTTGGTCCTACTTTTGGGCGATGTACTCTTTTTCCTCGTGGCTTTGTGGCTGTCTCTTCTTGTTCGAAACGTCGAACCTCCAACCAGAGAGATTTTCCTTACCCACCTTCTACCCTTCAGTCTTCTATTTATCGCATGGGTGCTGGTTTTCTATATCGCGGGGCTTTATGAGAAGCATACGGTCATCCTTCGCTCTAAGTTGCCTAGTGTCTTGGCAGTCACCCAACTGACGAACTCTGGACTTGCGGTAATCTTTTTCTACTTCATACCTATCTTTCTTATCACACCGAAGACCCTGCTCTTTATCTATCTTCTAGCTTCCTTTACCCTCATCCTTTTCTGGAGAACCTACGGGTACTTCGCTCTCGGTAGCAAGAAGCCCAACAACGCTATCTTGATCTCTGCCGGAGAGGAGATGAAAGAGCTTCTCCAAGAGGTCAACAACAACCCTATCTACAATCTCAACTTTGTCTCTTCTGTGGATTTGGATCGGACTGATGACAATGGCTTTTGGAATGAGATAGTCTCTCGAGTGTACTCAGAAGATGTGTCGGTCATTGCTATAGATCTCGGTCATAATAATGTCGAGCCTGTTTTGCCACATCTCTACAACCTCATCTTCTCCAGCATCAACTTCATCGATATGCATAAGATCTATGAGGATATTTTCTACCGTGTACCACTCTCACACTTGAAGCATAATTGGTTTCTAGAAAATATCTCCACCACTCCTCGTACTGCCTACGACGCACTCAAGAGACTGATGGACGTTGTCGTCTCTACACTCCTCTTCGCTATGTCTCTCCTTGTGTACCCATTCGTTATTCTCGCCATCAAGTTGGATGATGGTGGTCCCGTCTTTATCACTCAGGAGAGAGTGGGAGAGAATAATAAGGTGATAAAGATTTTAAAGTTTCGTAGTATGAGTCACGACGATAAGGGGGCTTATGATGCTGACAGACCAGATAATACTATTACCAAGGTTGGCAATTTCTTGAGGAAATCTCGTATCGATGAGTTGCCTCAGCTCTGGAATGTTTTGAGGGGAGACATCTCTCTCATTGGACCAAGACCAGAGTTGCCTACTCTAGTGAAGAAGTATCTCGATGAGATCCCTTACTACAACGTGCGTCACCTGATCAAACCAGGTCTCTCTGGTTGGGCACAGATTTACCATGACCAGCACCCTCACCACGAAGTTGCGACTCTTGAGACCAAGAATAAGCTCTCTTATGATCTCTATTACATCAAGAACCGCTCACTTCTCTTGGACTTAAAGATTGCCCTAAGGACCCTTAAGATTCTAGTCAGTTTTGCTGGTAGATAGTAGAGACTTGTAACAAAGCGTCACTAGGCGTAGTTTAAGTATTATATATGGCAAAAGTAGTTGTGACTGGAGGAGCCGGGTTTATCGGTTCTCATCTTGCAGAGCGTCTTGTATTAGACGGGTTTGAGGTCGTAGTGATAGATAATCTCAAGACGGGTCGGATTGAGAACCTTTCAGGATTTAAAGATAAGCTGAAGTTCGTCGAAGGGGATATCTTGGATCTAGAACTACTCAAGAAGGAGTTTCTCGGAGCAGAAACCGTCTTCCACCACGCAGCTATACCCTCTGTGCCTAGAAGTATAGAAGAACCCTTCGAGACCCACGAGGCGAACTCTACTGGGATGCTCAATGTGCTCATCGCTGCTCGTGATACTGGGGTAAGGAGAGTGGTGTGTGCTTCCTCGAGCTCTGTCTATGGTGACTCAGAGGTAATGCCGAAGGAGGAGAGTATGACACCCAAGCCCCTCTCACTCTATGCGGTGCACAAGTTTAACAACGAGATGTATGCAAATTTATTTAGCAAACTCTATGGTCTAGAGACGGTGGGACTTAGGTACTTCAACGTCTTCGGTCCACGACAGAATCCTAACTCTAAGTATGCTGCGGTTATACCACTCTTTATCAAGAAGATTTCCAATGGGGAGAAAGTGGTGATAAACGGAGATGGTGAGACTACGAGAGACTTCACCTTTGTGCACAATGTGGTGGAGGCAAATATCTTGGCATCCAAGGCTGAGGGTATCACTTCGGAAGTGATGAACATCGCTTGTGGTGAGCGTATTTCTCTCAATGATCTTGTTTCTAAGATAGGCAGTATCGTGGGTAAGGAGCCGAAGGTTGTGCATACAGACTTTAGAGTGGGGGATATCAAACACAGCTTGGCTTCGATAGAAAAGGCAAAGAAGGTTATAGGTTACGTTCCTCAACATACCTTCGAAGAAGGGCTTAGGATTACCATAGGGGGCTAAGGCTCTTTCTTGCCCTATATCGCCCAATCTGTATAATTTGCCCATTATGACTGGAAGAAAGTATGTTTGGTCCTCTCTAGCCCTCCTTGCTGTATCGGGACTTATAGGGTGGTATTTCCTCTTTAGCCAGAGTGGGGCAGAGGTCAAGTATCCCTTCCGCTTCGGACTAGACCTCGTAGGAGGTACGGAGCTTGTGTATCAGGCAGACACCTCTAAAGTTGAGGACGTAGCTGGTGCGATGGATAGCTTGAGAGAAGTGATTGAGAGGAGGGTCAATGCCTTCGGTGTCTCTGAACCTATCGTCCAGACTGAGAGTGCCGGCCTAGTCTCTGGTAACAGGACAGAGAGACTTATCGTGGAGCTTCCAAATATTTCTGATATAGAACAAGCCAAGGCTCTGATCGGCAAGACTCCTTCTCTCGAGTTCCGTCTTGTCAGACCTGAGTCGCAGGCGCTCATCACTAGTACTCAGAACCCAGAGAACCTTACTCTTGACCAGATTTTCTACCCAGCAGAGCTCACTGGGCGCTTTCTCTCTCGTGCTCGTGTTGAGTTCGATCCGAATACCCAGGCTCCGCAGGTGGGGATCACTTTCAACAAAGAAGGTTCAGACCTCTTTGCCAAGATTACTAGAGAGAACGTGGGTAAGCCTCTAGTGGTGGTCCTTGATGGTGAGGTGCTTTCTACTCCTGTGATCCAAGGAGAGATTACTGGAGGAGTGGCTCAGATCACGGGTAACTTTACTCCAGAGGAGGCGAAGACTCTGGTCAGAAATCTCAACTACGGAGCACTCCCAGTGCCTGTCACTCTCTCAACTTCTCAGACCATCGGGGCTTCCTTGGGCGAGTCGGCACTCAATGCTGGTGAGCGTGCTGGTCTGATCGGGTTTATCGCTCTGTCTCTCTTCCTCATCTTCTGGTACAGACTCCCTGGAGTAGTTTCTGTCCTAGCCCTCGTCATCTATATCGTCTTGTCGCTAACAGTCTTCAAACTTATACCAGTGACTCTGACTGCAGCGGGTATTGCCGGCTTTATCCTCTCTATCGGGATGGCTGTGGATGCTAATGTGCTCATCTTCGAACGTGCCAAGGAAGAGCTCAAGAAGGGGAAGAATATAAATGATGCCTTCCACGAAGGGTTCCACCGTGCATGGCTCTCTATCCGTGACTCCAACATTGCCTCTATCATTACCGCTCTTGTGCTCTTCTGGCTCGGCACCTCTGCAGTGAAGGGCTTCGCTCTCACCCTCGGAGTAGGAGTAGTTATCTCGATGTTTACCGCTATTACTGTCTCGAGGACATTTCTCTTTGCCATCGCGCCGAAGTCTACAAGTGGGGTTAAGAGATTCTTATTCAGTAATGGATTCCATATAAAATAAAATGTTCGTCGTCACATACAGGAAAATTTGGTTTGCTCTCTCTGCTCTTCTCCTTGTAGGATCTGTTTGGGCTATGTTTACATACGGGTTCAATTTCTCTATCGACTTCAAGGGAGGGACTATCACCGAGGCAAGTTATGTATCTCGCCCAGAGAAGGCAGAGCTTGAGTCTAGTATTCAGAAACTGGATATCGGTGGGTTCTCTGTACGTCCATCGGGAGACAAGAACTTTATCATTCGTACCAAGGAACTGAGTGAAGAGGAGAGGGTAGGGCTTCTGAAGACTCTTGGGGCTACCACTATCGAGCGACAGAATACTATCGGTCCTTCTGCTGGAGCAGAACTCCAAGGTAAGGCGGTCAAGGCTATCGCTGTAGTGATCCTTATGATAGTGCTCTTTATCACCTTCGCCTTCCGTAAGGTCTCGAAGCCTGTGGCGAGTTGGAAGTATGGTCTAGCTACTATCATCGCACTGGCGCACGATGTAGTTATTCCTACAGGAGTCTTTGTCTATCTTGGGCACACTCTGGGTTATGAGATAGATCTACTCTTTATCACAGGACTCCTCGCCATCTTGGGCTACTCGGTGCACGATACCATAGTCGTCTTCGACCGTGTACGTGAGAACCTTATGGACACTGCCAACTTGTCGAATGGTGAATTCGAAAATGTAGTGGGTAAGTCGGTACAGCAGACCTTCGGTCGTTCTATCAACACCTCGGTGACGATCTTCATCACCCTACTTGCTCTCTATATCTACGGCTCATCTGCTACAGCAAGCTTTGCCCTCCTTCTCATCGTGGGTCTCATCGCTGGTACATACTCATCTATCTTCGTTGCCTCACCACTTCTAGTGACGTTCGTCAGATTGCAGAAGAGTAAGTAGGGTACAATAGAGTTATGAAAACTTTTTCGATCAAGGAGGCTTTGAGAGCAGGGTGGGCAGTTTGGAAGAATAATGAGAAGATTCTTATCCTCTCGACCTTGATAATCTTTGCCCTTAGTATACTCGCCGATATCAGGGGACGTGGAGTGTTTATGTTTGCCCAAGGGTTAGCCTTGATGGTTATCTACAATGTGGCGTTTATCGGCTGGGTTAAGTTGCTCCTAAAGTTGAAGGACGGTGTACACACCTCTCTCCATGAGCTTGTCGAACATGTGTCTCTGTTCTGGAAGTATGTGGGTAGTACAATCCTGCTTATTCTAGGAGCGGGGGTAGGACTAATCTTTTTGGTTGTGCCGGGCATTTACTTCATATTGAGATACTACTTCGTTACGATGCTTGTTATAGACAAAAACTTGTCTATAAAAGAAGCTTTCAAAGAAAGTTCCCTAATGACAGACGGAGTGAAGTGGAAGATCCTTGTGTTCCTCCTTGCCTCTGTGGGTCTAAATATACTTGGAGTCCTAGCTCTTGGGGTGGGTCTTCTGGTATCAGCACCAGTCACAATGCTTGCTTATATTCATATCTATCGACAACTCCTATCTAAGGCTGACAAGGCTTCTCCTGTAGTCTCATAAAACCGCTTAAAATAAGGCTATTTTAGCCTCTTTCCTAGAGCTTGACTCTATTTGTCATATAGGTATACTTACGCCTACGTCTTAACTACGAATAAACCCGTCGTTAGGGCGGGCTCTTTGAAAAATTGAAT
>CAYFZH010000015.1:0-11165 GCA_964347785.1 uncultured Candidatus Saccharibacteria bacterium | reverse complement strand
AAGGCAACTCTCTGCAAAAGAGTTATACGTGGGTGCGATTCCCACCCAGGCCTCAAAAAAATATTTTCTCTTGTGGGCAAGGAGGGACTCGAACCCTCAAGCCTTGCGGCATTAGTTCCTAAGACTAACGCGTATACCAATTCCGCCACTTGCCCATGTGCGTCCAGAAGGGATCGAACCTTCGACCTTATCCTTAAGAGGGATCTGCTCTACCAGCTGAGCTATGGACGCTTACTGGATGATTATGACAAAAAAGCGTCTTTTTTTCAATTATGATAAAATACGGTTTGTCTGGCGTGGTGGCGAAGTGGTAACGCTTTGGTCTGCAAAACCAACATGCAGGGGTTCGATTCCCCTCCACGCCTCCAGCCAGATATGCAAGTTAAATAATGCCCGGGTGGCGGAATTGGTATACGCGCACGACTTAAAATCGTGTCCCGCAAGGGATGTGGGTTCGATGCCCACTCCGGGCACAAGTAGCAAAGCTACTTCTGGGTGGGCGAGAAAGCCGTAAGAGCTTGGCTCTGAGGCGGGGTAGCGGAAATTTCTAGTAAGAAATTATCCGTGACCGATGCCCACTCCGGGCACACAAAACCATGGAAGAAAGAATTGATGAAATTGAAAAGGAAATTCTTGATATAAGAGAGCGTAATTTACGTGTGGAAGCAGATAAAGCGTGGGAGACTAGTAAGTTTCGCACACTATGTCTTATGGGGATTACGTATGTAGTGGCTGCTGTTGCTCTACATTTTATTGGAGCACAGAATGTCTTTCTTAATGCTTTGATCCCAACGATAGGGTTCTTTCTTTCTACCCAATCGCTACCTTCTATAAAAAGGTGGTGGATTAAAATGCATAGAGTAATATAAATAAATTGCGGGTATGGTTTAGTGGTAGGACGCGACCTTCCCAAGGTTGAGGCGAGAGTTCGATTCTCTCTACCCGCACTATGATAGATAAAAGGTTTATCCCGCTCGATAAGTCATGGATCATACGGATGGGGATCCTAGATTTAGTAAATGGGTGTGATGATATTCAGAAATTTCTAGTAGAACAGGAAAATCTCGGAGATGACCTTCTTGCTTTGAAACGGGTGGTGGAGAATTGGAAAGCAGACAAACCTGTCGATGTGGGGGAGTCTGGCACCTTGTATCGGCTTCTGAAGTTCGTTTCTTGGAAGCTTGGTTTAAACAAGAGGTTTGTTACCCAAGGCACTTTATCTACTAGAAAAATTAGTGATGATCCGAGAATAGTCGATCTTTCTCAAGAAGAGCTTCTCAAGCTTGATAACGGCACTTCTCAGTGGGCATCAGCCTCTGTCCTTTTGGGAGATAAGGAACGATTGCCGAATCCTCCTTTCAAACTAGCTCTAACTTATGAGGCCGTAGATTATTGGAACAGAAGAAGGTCAGAAGGTTCTATCTGGGAACCACGATATGACGAGACGATACTTGGACAAGCTGAAACATATCTAGAATTAGCTAGAGGAGAAAGGTCTAAGTTTATCCCAAAGCAAGCAGAAGATTTTTGCTTCGCTTACGTCTTCGGCTATATGACATCCGAAGAAGCCGAGAAAGTGTGGCCAGCACTTCGTGGTCACGAGAGTGATCGTATAGTTGAAATTGAAAGTATGCTTCAAATGGCAAAAGAGGGAAAAGAAGTTACTTCCAAGGATCATAGAGTAGTTCAAGCTATCGCTATGTGGGGGAGGATAAACGGGGTGTCGGTAAATATAATGTATCCTGAATGTGTGAATAAGAGTTGGCCTCAATTCTGGGATTTCATAAACTCCGATGTCTAAGAGAGAAAAATTTGTTTTCCTAAGTTTCTTAGTTTTGATTCTAATCATCTACGGCTCATCGCTCTTCGGCACGTTCGTCTTCGACGACAGGGGGATACTTGAACATTGGGATATGCTCTCGAGCTTGGCAAACCTCAAGGACACAGCACTGAATCCGTATTGGGACATGGCTGACAAGCTCTATCGCCCGACGACACTTGTGAGCTATGCAGTCAACATCATCTTCCTTGGTGGGAGCGCATTCTCCTTCCACCTAGTGAACCTCCTTCTCTACTTTGGTATCTGCGTTTCTCTGTACGTCTTGGTCAAGCGTCTCTTCCAAGATGAGAAGCTAGCCTATGTATCCGCACTACTCTTCCTCGTGCTCCCCATCCACTCAGAAGTGGTGGCAAACATCACTGGGCGCTCGGAGCTCCTCGCGCTCCTCTTCTCACTACTCGTATTCCTAGAGTGTACGAAGGAGCGAGCGAAGTGGTGGCTCGCGGGACTCTATACGTTCCTTGCTCTAGGGTCGAAGGAGGTCGCGATTGCAACCCTACCTATTCTTCTTTTGGTCATTTGGATCAAAGAATCAGGGGAGATAAGAGGCACTATGATATATCATAGTAAGCAGATTTTTATAAAATACTTTCGTCCTGTATCAGCAGTGGTTGTGGGTACTGCACTGTATCTCTTTGTAAGATTTTTTGTCTTGGGTCCAGAGTATTTCTCGGGGAGTAACGCAGGTCTCATCGAGAACCCGCTGATCGAGGCATCTCACCTCGATCGTATCTCGACCGCCTTCAGTATCCTCTGGATGTATGTGCAGAAGTCTCTGGTGCCAGTAGGACTCTGTTCAGACTATTCTTATAGCCAGATCCCCATTCTCTCTGGTCTCTGGCACTTCTCGAGTCTGGCAGGGTTATCGGTCTATCTGGGAGCTATCTTTACTACGTTCTTCTATCTTAAGAAGAAACCCGCTGTCTCCTTCGCTTCTACCTTCTTCGTTGTCGGATTCTTCATCGTGTCGAACATCGCCTTCCCCATAGGCACTATCGCTGGAGAGAGACTCTTCTTCTACGCATCTGTCGGGCTGATGATCTTTCTCGCTCTTCTTTTGAAAAGTTTGGACAAACGGATCTTTATCATGTTGATAATTGTTTACGGATTTTTTTCCTTCTCTCGAGGTCTGGTCTGGATAAGTGAGGAGAGACTTTTCACGAACGCTGTGAAGTGTGCTCCACAGAGCGTTCTTTCGCGTAGTAACGCTGGCGCAGCTTATTATCTCAAGGGTGACCTCTTACAAGCAGAAAGAGAACTCACTCTCTCGAGAGAAATAAAACCAATTTACTCCAAGGGGTTGAACAATCTTGGTCTCGTGTATTGGAAGCAGGGGAGACTGTCGGAAGCCAAGGATATGTATCTTGAGTCACTTCGTCAGAAGCATCCATACTCAGGTGCCATAGAGAACCTTGCCCTACTCTTCTTACAAGAAGGGGATGAGGCTCAGGCTCAGAGCTGGCTTAAGCTTATCTCTCGTGGTCGCGAGTAACACTTCTAGCTGTGGCTGTATAACTTCCTAAGTTTGATCAACCCTCGGCGGGTTCTGACTGCCACAGAGTTCTGAGTCTGCCCAGTAATAAGAGAGATTTCCCTAATCGAAAGTTCTTGGATAAAGCGCATCCGGATTATCATTTCATATTTTATCGGGAGGTCCTTGATCAGTAGGGAGGCCGACTTGCCATCTAGCTTGTTAAATATATTTTCCGAATGGTCGAAGCTTGGTTCAAATCCTTTTTCTCTAAGCAGATCTAGAGAGGTTGTCTTGTGCTTTCTGTATTGGTCGATAATCAACTGGTTCAAGACGTGGTATAGGAATGGCTTCATCAAAATAATCTTCCCTCCCTTGACCAAGTATCTCCACGTCTTCATAAATGTGTCCTGAACCAAGTCTTGGGCCATACAGTGATCGTTGGTTTTGAAAAATGCGTAGGAACCCATCCCTTTCTCATAATCGTGGTGGGCAGAAGTTATGACCTCTTCTTGTTGCACTTTTTCTTGAGGAGTCATGATGGTTTGAACTAGTCTTGTGTCTGCTATATAAACACGAAGAGGGTGAAGACATGGTGAACCATTTTAGTTTTGTCACAGAGGAGTTATGGATACGGCTGTACATCTGCAGAGATTGAGAGATGGTCTATGTAGGTGATCTCAGTAGTTTCTAAGCTTATGTCTAAAAATAAAATGAAAAAAATAACAAATCTTCCCAAGCGTCTATTGCTCCTTAGGTTTGTGGCTAGAGGGGCACTTATGCTTACCCTCGCTTTCTCGTTTGTCGCAGTGAGAAATGTCTCAGCGATGATCACAAGTTCTCTCGACTTCGGCTCGACTGGAACTCAGGTTACTGAGCTTCAGACATATCTAGCGACCAACTCTAGTATCTATCCATCTGGTCTCGTGACTGGTTACTTCGGTCCACTCACTCAGGCTGGTGTACAGAGGTTCCAAGCTACTCAGGGGATTGTCTCTAGTGGCACTCCATCAAGTACCGGTTATGGTCGAGTGGGTCCGATAACAATGCAGAGGATCAATGCACTCATGGGCTCTGTGGGCTCAGGTGACCAGACCTTCTGGGATGTTCCACCAATCCTGAGTAACTCTGGTGTCCAGTACACTAGTACCACAGCCACCTTCACTTGGGTGACCAATGAGGCGACACAGGGTCAGGTTTACTGGAGTTCCTCTCCTCTCCAGATGAACGAGGCGACAGGTCCGCGTCAGCAACCTTACGTCAGCGGGACTCTCGCGCTCGATGCTGGTGGCTTCCAGACCAATCACACTGTGATAGTCTCGAATCTCCAGCCTAACACTACGTACTACTACGTTATCAGAGGTGTCGACAATGTCGGCAACATGAGCATGATCTGGCCAAGTACTTTCCGTACTAACCAATAATCGATTAGTCGGAAAGAGTGTCATAACAAAAATCACCGGAAAAGGGCCGGTGATTTTTGTTATCTAGTTATTAACCACTTATCTCATCCAGTCTCTGTCTGTTTCTCTCTCCGTAATCTATTTTGAAATCGATGTGAGGGACGATGCCGATGCGTGAGTGGTCACGGACATATCTCTGGAACTCAGGGAGTTTCCTCTCGAGGAACTTGAGAGCCGTGTCTTCCTGACTATCTGGGAGTGTGGTGAAGAAGACCTTCGCCTCCTTACCAGTCGGTGAGAGTTCTACGCGAGTTATAGTGAGGAGAGAAGACTTTGAACCTTCCTCTAGAGCAAACTGCGCTGCTAGGTGGTGGATCATCTCACCAATCTTTTCTCTCTTGATATCTCGCATGGTATTTATTTAGTAACCAAAGTAATCGCCTCTAAGATGTCTCCGGGGACTATCTCGAGTTTGCTCTCGACCATGGCGCCGAACTCAGTACCCTCGAGGACTTCTGTCGCAGAGACCTTGGACTGTTGGAGTTCGCGGAGCTTGGCGCGGCCGATGTCGGCTTCGCGACGGACGATCTTTAGATTGGCACCCAAGGTCATCTTACCTGTGAGGACTCGGGCTCCTAGGACTTGCTTACCCTTGGTGGCGCTGAAGAGCTTTAGCACCTTGGCACTACCGGTGACCTCTTCTACTTCTATATGAGGTTCCTTTTCTGTCAGTAGTGCGGTCACCTTGTCTGTGAGTTCGTAGATGACTGAGTACATAGAGATCGAGACTCCGGTGCGCTCGGCGAGAGCTTCCGCAGATGAGTCTATCTTGGTGTGGAAGCCGAGTACGATAGTCCCTGGTGTGCTGATGGCACTCTTCACATCATTTTCGTTTACCGCGCCTACACTGGCGAGGATAATCTTAGGCACGATTCTCTCTCGGGAGAGTTTGCCTATCTCATTCTCCAGTGCTTCGAGTGAGCCTGCGGTGTCCGCCTTGAGTACGATAGGTAAAGTGATGATGCCTTCTCCAAGTGCTTTTGTTCTATCAAATTGCTTACTGTCTATTGTCTTTTGTTCATCGATATAGCTCATTGCTTCCTCTTTTTTCAAAAAGGTTTTGAACTCTCCTCCGACGGTCGGAAGTTTGTCCCAGCCGACGATTTGTACCGGACTAGAGAAGCTCTGCTCGTCTACTTGCTTACCACCAGTATCTATAAGGAAGCGGATAGGAGTTATCGAGGTACCAGATGTGGCGAAGGTGCCCTTGGACACGGTGCCGTCTTTGATAATGGCTGTGGCGGTGATTCCGCGCTTAGGATCCATCCGACTCTCGATGATTACTCCTGAGCCGAGAGTGTCTGGCTCGCCCTTGAGTTCGAGAAGGTCTGCTTGGAGGGCGATGAGGTCGAGAAGGTCGTCTACACCCGCACCAGTCTTTGCAGAGATGGGGACATATGCGACGTCTCCTCCGTAACCCTCGACGTAGATATTGTTCTCGGCTAGGTTCTGCTTCGTACGCTCGATGTCTGCTGTCGGCTTGTCCATCTTGGTGATGGCGACGATGAAGGGGAGCTTGCTCTCGCTGATGTATTTGTAGACCTCAAGAGTCTGAGGCTTGACCCCATCTTCTCCAGAGACGATGAGCACCGCGATGTCGGCGACATTGGCTCCGCGAGTGCGTACGTTGGCAAATGCTTCGTGCCCAGGAGTATCGAGGAAGGTGATCTTGGTCTCCTTGCCGTCAGCACTTTTGTGTATTACTTCGTATGCACTGATATGCTGGGTGATACCCCCAGCTTCTCCAGCGACGACGTTCGACTTCCTGATGTAGTCAAGAAGCGACGACTTACCGTGGTCGATGTGTCCGAGGATGCCGACTACTGGTGGCCTTTTTTGTGAACCTTGATTTACTTGAGATTTACTCATATAGGCAGTACATTATCATATTATGAGTTGGTTTTCTTCTAAAAAGATTTTTCTCGACTACGCCTCTGCTACTCCAGTACTCTTGCGAGTGCAGTGGGCGATGTGGAAATATTTCTCGCGCGAATTTTATAATCCCAATGCTATTTATGAAGAGGGGGCGAAAGTGAGAAGGGAAGTCGAAGCTTTCCGTACCCAGATTGCTAGGATCTGTGGGGTTGCGAAAGATTCAGTTATTTTCACCTCTGGTGGTACTGAGTCGAACACTTGGGCAGTACGAGGAGTGAAGTCTGGTCAAGTTATCGTAGAGCCGGATAGTCATCCATCTGTTAGTGAAGCTGTGCTTCCAAGTAGGTCGAAGAAAGTTGTACTAGTTTCTAGTCCAGTAGCAGACAATAAACTCGGTAGGAAGATTCGTGAGGAGAGGAAGAAGAACAATTCTGACTACCCCCTCCTCCACATCGACGCATCGCAGACTGCCAACTACTTCGATATCAAACTTGAGTCACTTGCTTGTGACATCCTCACTCTGGACTCTGCCAAGTTCTATGGACCCAAGGGTATTGGTGCGCTCATTGTGAGGAAGGGGGTCAAGCTCGATCTACCTCCACAAGGCACTCCGCCAGTGTCACTCATAGCGGGCTTTGCGAAAGCTCTCGAGATTTCTGTGCGAGACAGAGAGAAGGAGTTTAAGCGCTTAAGCTTATTGTCGAACCAGTTTGCCGAGACTCTTAAGCAGAGACTTCCAGAAGCTTCTGTGTCTGTAGTAGAGCCCAATATCGTAAATCTCTCTGTGCCTCCTCTTCTGCCAGAGTTCCTAGTCCTTCTACTCGACAAGAAATGTATTCAAGTCTCGGCAGGACCGGCTTGTCTATCGAGTAAGCCTGAGCCAGTAGAGACTCCAGTACGGTTCTCCCTAGGTCGTTATACGACGAGAAAAGAGCTCAGTAGAGCCCTAGAAATCCTTTGCCGAGAGGTCCAAAATGTGTTAAAATAAGTCTCTCAAACATCATATGCAACCATTTAACCACTTCACTACCAAGGCCAAGGAGGTTATCAGGAAGGCTCACGAGCTCGCTATTGAGCGTGGGCAGAACCACGTCAACCCTGTCCACCTTCTCGCAGCACTTATCTTGCAGGAAGAGTCAATGGTCGTATCGGTCCTCGACAAGATGGACATAGACACCATCCTTCTCACAGACTCTGTGCTTGAGGCTATCGAGTCTACCGAGACTGGTCAGACCATCTCTCCTTCGTACCAGATCTACCTCACTCCAGAGCTTGCACACGCCATCGAGAGTTCGAGCAAGGTTGCGGCTTCTCTCGGAGATGAGTTTGTCTCGACCGAACACCTTTTCCTCTCCATCCTCGATGTGCCAGGAGAGGCAAGAGACATCTTGATGAAGTTTAGGATAGACAAGCAGACTGTCCTCCGTCTCCTCGAAGAGTTGAAGAAGACAGTTTCCGAAACTCCCAAGGAGTCGAAGAAGTTCAAGTCTCTTCTCAAGTACACTCGCTCGCTCACTACTCTTGCGAAGGCAAACAAGCTTGACCCTGTTATCGGTCGCGACGAAGAGATCTCTCGTATGATCCAGATTCTCTCTCGTCGTACCAAGAACAACCCGATCCTCATCGGAGAAGCAGGTGTGGGTAAGACTGCTATTGCAGAGGGACTCGCTATCCGTATAGCCACAGGCAACGTGCCAGAGTCTCTGAAGGATAAGGAACTTGTTTCTCTCGACCTCGGACTACTCATTGCGGGGACTAAGTACCGTGGAGAGTTCGAAGAACGTTTGAAGAACATCATCAAGGAGATCGAGAAGTCGGAGGGCAAGATTATCCTCTTCATCGACGAGATCCACACTATCGTCGGTGCGGGTGCCGCTGAGGGCTCTATGGATGCTTCAAATATGCTGAAGCCACCTCTGGCACGTGGCGAGCTTCGTGCTATTGGTGCTACGACTCTGCGTGAGTATCAGAAGCATATTGAGAAGGATCCTGCTCTCACTCGCCGTTTCCAACCGGTCTATGTGCAAGAGCCTTCTGTCGAAGATGCGATGACTATCCTCCGAGGTCTCAAGGAGCGCTATGAGCTCTACCACGGCGTGCATATCACCGACGACGCTATCCAAGCGGCAGTGACTCTCTCGAGTCGCTACATCACCGACAGGTTCCTCCCAGACAAGGCAGTAGACCTCATCGATGAGGCAGCTTCCTTCCTCAAGATCTCTCTCGAGAACATGCCCCCAGTACTCCAAGAAGCACAGTCCAAGATTATGAAGCTCGAGATAGAGAAAGAGGCGCTGAAGAAAGAGAGTAAGACTCCCAAGGTCAAGACACGCTTGAAGGAGATTGAGAGGGACATCGCTGACCTCAAGGAGAAGACTTCCGAGATTGAGCTCAAGTGGAAGAATGAGAAGGAGACTGTCACCGAGATCAAGGAAGCCAAGAAGTCTCTCGAGCAACTTCGTCTCGAGGCTGAGTCCGCCGAGGCTCGAGCTGACCTCTCTCGTGCGGCAGAGCTCCGCTACAGCAAGATCCCTGCGATGGAGAAGGATCTCGAGCAGAAGGCCAAGCGCTTGAAGAAGCTCCAGAGTTCTCGTCGGATCTTGAAGGAAGAGATCACAGGCTCAGATATCGCCTCGATCGTCTCTCGTTGGACGGGTATCCCTGTCACTCGTATGCTCGAGGAAGAAGCAGAGAAACTCTCTCGTATGGAAGAGAACTTGAAGAGTCGTATCGTCGGTCAGAGTGAGGCTGTGCAGAAGATCTCAGACACTATCAAGAGAAGTCGTGCTGGTATCTCGGACCCTAACAGACCTATCGGCTCATTTATCTTCCTCGGACCAACTGGTGTGGGTAAGACTGAGCTCACCAAGGCCCTCGCTGAGTTTATGTTCGACGACGAGAAGGCTCTTATCCGAGTAGATATGTCGGAGCTGATGGAGAAGCACGCTGTCTCCAAGCTCATCGGCGCTCCTCCGGGTTATGTGGGCTTCGAAGAAGGCTCATCCTTCGCCGAGTCGATACGACACAGACCATACTCAGTAGTCCTCTTCGACGAGATAGAGAAGGCGCACCCAGAGGTCTTTAACATCCTTCTCCAGATCCTCGACAATGGTCGTCTGACAGACGCGAAGGGTCGTGTGATCAATTTCAAAAATACGGTCATCATTATGACCAGTAACCTTGGTGCGCAACACATCGATAAGATGCAGTCCCTCGGGTTCTCTACTGGAGAGAAGAGCGACTACGAACAGGTCAAGGAGAAGGTCCTCTCGACACTCAAGGATCACTTCCGACCAGAGTTCCTGAACCGTCTAGACGACATTGTCGTCTTCGACGTACTTTCGAGAGAGGCTATCAAGGATATTGTCACTATTCAGATCGAGATAGTGAAGAAGCGTCTCGAAGAGAAGGAGATCGAGCTTGTGGTCTCTGCGGCGGTGGTAGAACTCCTCTCAAAGGAGGGTTACAACCCACAGTACGGCGCTCGCCCTCTCAAGCGCATGATCCAAGACAAGATTCTCACTCCTGTGGCCTCGATGATGATAGGGAACAAGGTGCTCTCTGGTGGGACTATCTCAGTAGATGTAGTCGGAGGTCAGTTCTCCTTCGAAGTGACCAAGGGCAAGCGTTCTGGTCGCGTAATCTCTTCTCGCAAAGATTCTGTATTGAAATAGAAAACCCGCCTATGTTCTGGCGGGTTGGGGGGGTTGGCCGGTCGACCGTGTGGTCGACCGGCCAGCTTTTGAACGGGCTGTCTCGCCTCTGTGCCTGTTGCTGTGCAACCCTCGTTGGTCGTCGCCAGAAACTGGCGTCTGAACCCTAGGAGTCGCGGTGAACATCAGGTTTCGAAGCAGGGATGATCAGTCCCTTGAAGGCTTGCCCACAACTATGGTACCACCGTGAACTATTTTTACAAGGGTGCACGCCACGCGCCCAAAAATCCCCGAAAACGAGGTGAGTTTAATTAGGGTGCAACGTAATAGAGGACGTTAGAAATGAACTTATGAATTATGCCCCAAATCCTTACATCCCCGATCTATCGGCTTGGGCTGAAAAAATAAAGTAAAAAAAGAAGACCCGCCTTGCGACGGGTCAACTGTCGGGCGGGTCGGATTTACTAGTGCTTGCGCAAGCGAAGGTGCAAGCAAGAGATTCCTAAACTCACGAGAAGTGGGAGGAACACGTACATGATCATGTACGTGGCTTGCACCTGCCAGTCGTAGGGAGGAGTGTTGATCTGCTTTATCTTGCTAACCAGATCTGCGCCAGCAAAGTAGAACAGAATCGCTACCACTCCGAGGTGATACGCTCCCCACAAGTCGAGCAGGTGCGCCCTCTTGTTGGCTGGTCTGGCGAATGGAAGAATGTAACTCCCAGCCACCGACAGACCGCCCACAAGCAGAAATACCTGCGTTAAGCCGAGAGTGGCCGCAGCCAGAATGACTATGGTGTCCATCGGAATCTCCTTTTAAGGTCTATTGTTATGATAACATAAGTGACTTAATATGTCAATAGT
>CAYFZH010000014.1:0-12220 GCA_964347785.1 uncultured Candidatus Saccharibacteria bacterium | reverse complement strand
ACCGCGGTGAATACGTTCTCAAGTCTTGTACTCACCGCCCGTCAACTCAAGGGAGATGGGAGTACCCGAAGTATCACGTATGTGGTCCCACGGTAAGCTCATCGACAGGGAGTAAGTCGTAACAAGGCACGGGTAGCGGAAGCTGCTCGTGGAGTAATTCAATTGAAAAATTCTATCGGAAGATAGATGAATGATGTCGATATTGCGTGCTTTAATTAGGCACACAATGGACACTGACACAGTCCTTAAAGTGTCTGACCAATGGGAAAGTCCAGAACGGAACAAAATAGAGAACGATAAAGAAAACCACCCGCAAGGGGTGGTTTTCTGTTGGGTGCGCACACCAGGGATCGAACCTGGGACCTCACGAGTATCAGTCGTGTGCTCTACCAGCTGAGCTATATGCGCAAGTGCCAAAACAATACCAGAAAATAGATTCTCCCACAAATGTAACAAAATTATCAAAATAGGGTTATAAATAGTGTCACTATAAGGTAAAATTGTTTCTTATGAATAAACCAAAGATTGGGTTCATCGGACAAGGTTGGATAGGGAGACATATGGCAGACGACTTCGAAGAGAGAGGTTTCGACATCGTGCGGTACTCTCTTGAGCCACAATACGCAGACAACAAGGAGAAGATTAGGGACTGTGATATCGTCTTTGTTGCTGTACCTACTCCATCTACCCCAGATGGGTTCGACGACTCGATAGTACGAAGCGCTGTGAAGCTTGTGGGTGCGGGTAGGACGGTGGTGATCAAGTCCACTATTCTCCCCGGCATCACCGAGTTATTGCAGAAGGAGAACCCAGATATCTTTGTACTCCATTCTCCAGAATTCTTGCGAGAGGTTACAGCAGTAGAAGACACTCGCCATCCAGAGAGAAACATTGTGGGCGTTCCAGTTATGAGTGACGTGTACCAGAGTAAGGCAGAGGCTGTGCTCGCCGTGCTTCCTACAGCCCCTTATGCCAAAGTCATGCTTTCTAAAGAAAGTGAGCTGGTGAAGTATGTGGGCAACAACTTCCTTTTTGCCAAAGTTGTCTTTATGAACATGATGTACGATCTGGCGGGCTCAATAGGCGCGGACTGGAGTAACATTGCCGATGCCGTGTCTCATGATTCGAGAATCGGTAAGAGCCATATGTTGCCTGTACATATCTCGGGTCATGCTACTACTCCTGGGCGTGGAGCTGGTGGGCATTGTTTTCCCAAGGACTTCGAAGCAATTCTCCAGTTCTACAAGAGGAAGGTGGGGGACAAGTTGGGTGTGGAGGCGCTTGCCGCCATGCGCAACAAGAACGTGGAGTTGCTGACCAAAAGCAATAAGGACTTAGATATTTTGAAAGGCATTTATCGCAAATTGTGGTAATGCCTAAAATGAGTTGAGAGTGTATAATATTTGAAATGTCTAAGAGCAAAATTATCCTTGTCGTCGGAGTACTCATCGCCCTCTTGCCTGCACTAGGGTTCCCTCGTGCGTGGGAATCATTCTTCCAAGTTCTTGCAGGACTCGGTATCGTCCTTCTCTCTGTATGGACCACTATAGACAAGAAGATTTCTCTCAAGGCGAAGGCTCAGATGCGTCAGCTCAGGAAGGCAGAGCATCTTGCCAGAGAAGCGGACAACAGTGGAGCTACTTTCTCTCAGGTTTCTGATAGTCACGATAATGGCTAAGCCGCGCCTTCTCCAGATCTCACTTTCTCATAGACTGGTCGAATTTATCATTGTCTTAGCAGGAGTAGTACTCCTTGTGCTCTTTTTTATCAACATCGTCTTGCCGTATTTCTTGAAGACGGACTACTCCACTCTGGGATCAAGAGATCAGATGGCGAGTGCAGAGACTCTTGAGCCACCTGTCGCTCATATGGAGACCCCAGAGCCTCTCAAGGCCATCTATATGACCGCCTGTGTAGCAGGCACTCCGAGCTGGAGAGAGAGTCTGAAGGAGCTGATCAAGACCACAGAGCTCAACGCTGTGGTGATAGATATCAAGGACTATACTGGCACCATTTCTTTCCCCAACGACTTTCCCAAGGTCTCTGGTGGCAAGGGGTGTGTGGTCTCTGATATGAAGGAGTTTGTTGCTTCACTCCATGCAGATGACATCTATGTCATCGGTCGCATCTCCGTCTTCCAAGATCTTTCGTATACACAACTCTTCCCAGAACTTGCTGTGAAGTCCAAGAAGACCGGAGGTGTGTGGAAGGACAGGAAGGGGATCGCCTTTGTTGACGTGGGGGCGAAGGATTATTGGAAATATATTTTGGATATATCTAAGGCATCTTATGAGCTAGGGTTTGACGAGCTCAACTTCGACTACATCCGCTACCCGTCGGATGGAGATATGAAGGATACTAACTTCACTTGGACAGCAGGGACCTCGACTAAGCCCGAGATGCTTGAGGGTTTCTTTGCTCACTTGGCAGAGAACCTGAAGGGCACTGGGGCGAAGACCTCTGCAGATCTCTTTGGTATGACGACGACTATTACAAACGATATGGGTATTGGGCAAGTCTTGGAGAGAGCGCTACCATACTTCGACTACGTTGCTCCGATGGTCTATCCTTCGCACTACCCAGCTACTTGGAATGGGTTTGCTAACCCAGCTTCGCACCCATATGAGGTGATCCATATAGCAATGAAGGCTGGTAGAGATAGGGAAGTGGTCCTAAATATATCCAATGGTCTTGCCACCTCGACTCCATCTAAACTCCGCCCATGGTTACAAGACTTCGACCTTGGGGGTGACTATGGTCCAGCAGAGGTGCGAGCCCAGATGAAGGCTACTTATGATGTTGGTCTGACCTCTTGGATGCTCTGGAGCGCGGCGAACAAGTACACTAAAGAAGCCCTGTTGCCGTAGGTGTTGCTAGATTGTCTCTTATATTGTATAAACTAGTGCAGGGAGGGTTCTATGTATACGAGTCTCAAGCGTGGAGATGTTGTCGTGCGGGTGAAGAGGGGTGGTCAGCCCTTGGCTTCGAGCGAAGAGTTGGAGGTCAAGGTGGTGGAGAGGGTGGGAGAGATCAAGGTGAGACTTGAGCACCCAGTACCAATGCAGTCCCTCAGTGGATGGACTGGGCGAGTTGTAGACCATGAATATGGTCATCAGGGGTGGTCTGGGACATCTTTCGCGACCGCTTCGGGGATCATCTTCCAGGACGGCACTGAAGGTCTTCTTCAGGACTTCGTGCTCGCTTGCGACCACTACCGTGCCACCCGTGACAGGATCACGGACATGGCCAAAAGGAACAGCGCTCTCTACAATGAGATTCATGAGAAAGCCCTCGTGAGTCAGACATGTCAGAGTGCGTAGCTGGAGCCGAAGCGTGCAACTCTGCGCGCTTCGGCTCTTCTTTTTGTTGTATAATGTTTTAAATACATGGATGATCCTCAGAAGATAACATATTTCGCCGAGACGGATTCTCGACACGAGCACAAGAGATTTGGCGTGAAGGCTGTCGATCGTTCGAAACACTTCTACGTCATCGGTAAGTCTGGTATGGGTAAGTCGACTCTGCTCGAGAATATGGCGACTCAAGATATCCAGAGTGGTAATGGTCTCTGCTTCATAGACCCACACGGAGGCACCGCGGAGAAACTCCTCGAGTACATACCAGAGCATCGCGTCAAGGACGTGCTCTACTTCGCTCCGTTTGATATGGAGTACCCAGTGGCCTTCAACATTATGGAAGACGTGGGGGTAGAGAAGCGTCACCTTGTGGTCAACGGTCTTATGTCCGTGTTCGAGAAGATCTGGGAAGATGCTTGGAGTGCGCGTATGGCATACATCCTTCAGAACACCCTTCTTGCCCTTCTCGAGTACCCCGGGGCCACACTCCTTGCGGTCAACCGTATGTACACCGACAAGGAGTTCAGGACGAAGGTGGTTGCCAATGTCACAGATGTCTCGGTGAAGTCCTTCTGGGTCGACGAGTATGCCAAGTACACCGACAAGTATGTGCAGGAAGCAACTCCTGCTATCCAGAACAAGATTGGTCAGTTCGCTGGTAACCCTTTGATCAGAAACATCATTGGTCAGCCTAAGTCCTCCTTCGATCTAAGAAAGATTATGGATGAGAAGAAGATTCTCATAGTGAACCTCTCCAAGGGTCGAGTAGGAGAGGGTAATGCCCGTCTCTTGGGCTCGATGCTTATCACCAAGATTTATCTTGCAGCGATGAGTCGTGCAGACGAAGCAGCCAGCACTCTGGCCAAGCTTCCTCCTTTCTATCTCTTCGTAGACGAGTTCCAATCCTTCGCAGACAAGTCCTTCGCAGACATTCTCTCTGAGGCCCGCAAGTATAAGCTCTGTCTGACTATGGCTCACCAGTACATAGAGCAGATGGAGGAGGAGGTGAGAGACGCCGTCTTCGGTAACGTGGGCTCGATGGTTACTTTCCGAGTAGGGGCCTATGATGCAGATGTCCTAGAGAAAGAATTTGCACCAGTCTTCGTTGCAGAGGACTTGGTCAACCTTGGTCTTCGGCAGATTTATCTCAAGTTGATGATAGACTCTGTTACCTCGCATCCCTTCTCGGCGACAACGATGCCTCCCATAGAGTTGCCTCCTATAAAATATGTCAAAGAAATTATCGAGAGTTCGCGTGGTTTGTATGCTCGTCCACGTGCAGATGTGGAGCAGGCTATTGTCGAGTGGCATGGAGTGGGCAAGGATGCACAAAGTAAGGAAGTTGTGATCAAGTACCCTGCCAAGACGGCAGATAAACCTCTCGAGAAGAAACCTATCGATACTAGGAGTCTTATCAAGGAGACTCAGAAGAAGTCCGAACCAGAACCTGTTCAGAAACTGGAGCCCAAGGTTGAAGAGAAGCAGAAGACAGAAGTCCCTCCAGCTGTTCCACAAGTTTCTTTTGGTGCCCATCTTGAGCCTACTCACAAGCCAGTCCATGTTGAGAAGAACACTCAGATACCTAAGATTTCTCTCGAAGAACTCAAGAAGAAAAGTGACAATCACAGAAAGCCAGATGAGAAAAATGTCTCAGCTCTTCGTGACGCTCTCAAGGTGATTATGAAGGATGAAGTGAAGGTATCAGCAAGTGTTGCAACCCCCACTCAAGCACCCAAGGTCGTAGACTCCCCAAAAGTGGCGAAAGATGATAGAGTCACTCCCATCGCCGTGCCGAAAGAGACCAAGAGTGGCCCCACTCCAGAAGAACTCAAGAAACTCCTCGGCGTAGAATAATGAAAGTCCTTATATTTTCAACAGCATATTTACCCTTTGTCGGAGGTGCAGAAGTGGCGGTCAAGGAGCTTACTGATCGTTTGGGTCGAGAGATCCAGTTCGATCTTATTACTGCCCGTCTTAAGCACGGTCTACCCTCTGTAGAAAGAGTGGGGGAAGTGGAGGTTTATAGGATTGGTTTCGGTGTTCCTATCATAGATAAGTTACTCCTCCCATTTCTAGGGGCTATAAAGACACTGCAACTCAATCGGGAGAGAAAGTATGATTACTTCTGGTGCATCATGGCCACCTTTGCATCTGGTTCTGCTTATATTGCTAATTGGTTTCAGAAGAAAGTTCCGATAATCCTTACTCTACAAGAAGGTGATTCGGAAGAGTATTTAAAATTTAAGTGGTTTGGCCTCATCGATTTGTCTTGGAGACTTGCTCTTGCTAGGACAGATTGCCTGACAGCTATCAGTAATTATCTGTTGGAACGGGCGCAGCGTCTGGGGTATAAGGGTCAGTCATTTTTGGTACCTAACGGTGTCGATGTAAAGAGATTTGGAAACACTCTCCCCAAGTCTCACGGAGAGACGGTCACTCTTATCACCACCTCCAGACTCGTAGAGAAGAATGCTGTAGGGGATGTGATAGAGGCGATGAAGTTTCTCCCAGAGAATGTGAAGTTTAGGATTCTGGGAGTTGGACCCTTGGAGAAAGAACTTAAGTCTCAGACCAAGAAACTGGGTTTAGAAACTCGGGTTCAATTCCTAGGCTTTATTTCTCAAGAAGATTTGCCTAGACATCTTAACGAAGCAGATATCTTTATTCGCCCATCTCTCTCGGAAGGGCAAGGGATATCGTTTATCGAAGCGATGGCGGCTGGTCTTCCAGTCATCGCCACACCAGTAGGGGGCATACCAGATTTTCTTAAAGAAGGAGAGACAGGGTTATTTGTCGAGCCGAAGAGTCCTAGACTCATTGCTTTTCAGGTCAATAAGCTTATTTCTGACCGCGTTCTTCGGGATAAAATAGTCATTAACGCCCGACGAATGGTTCTGGAGAAGTATGACTGGGATTTGATAGTGGAAGATATGAAAAACCGAGTACTTAAGCTATTTTCTTAGCTATTGACTTTACTATATATTTTGTGATATAATTGAAATTGACTTGATACAAGTCAATGCTCTTTTTAAACATCCGGGATGGATGTGAGGAAGGCGGGATGCCTCGCTCACTAAAAGAGCCGAAAGGGATAAGATGAATAGAAAGTTAGAGCTGTTGTACAAGGAGCTTCCATGGCTCCGGAACATCAAGAAGATTAGAGAAGCAGATGTGGTTTCCGTGGAGAAATTTGGTTCTTCTGATCTCCAACTCTCGGTAGGGTGCTTCGTGAGCATCGCTTCTGATGAACTGTACTGGACTTCGGGGGTGTTTATCGCCCAGGACGGTACCATCATCTCTCCGCCCATTGAGCCAAAAAAGGCGCGGTCCATCTTCACCCACCTTCGTTACCACAGCACGTCTGACATGGACGTAACGAGAACAATAGGTGAAGCGCTGAAAGAGTGTCGCGATGTGAATGCTGTTCGCTACATCGTGATCAGAAGCAGGCATGGCTATCTGACTATCTATAAAGTTCGGAAAGACACGCAGATGCGCGATCTACTTGCGGAATACGAAGAGCAACAGCGGGAAATGAAGGCCAACGTGGAAGAGCAACTGATCAAAGAAGTAAGTCAGGTTCTGGGAGAGGGCTAATATTCTCCCTGAATCCAGGGCCAGCGCGCAATCGCTGGCCCTTTAAATTTCTACATTTCATGCTATAGTTATAAGTAATGAAAATAGTTATTACAGGAGCAGCTGGGGCTATTGGTTCTCATCTAGCAGAGCGCTTTTTGGAACTGGGTCACGAGGTGGTTGGGATAGATGCATTTAAGCCATTTTATGATCCGGCTATAAAGCGTCTCAATGCAAGGGAGGTTTCTGCTAAGGGAGGTAAGATTTATGAATATGATCTAGCATTCGATGATTATGATCATGTGCTAGAGAATGCCGACATTATCTTCCACTTAGCTGGTCAGCCAGGCATTTCTTCCAAAACCTCTTTTGAGGAATATCTTACCGACAATGTAAGAGCAACGCATCGTCTTTTAAAGAAAGTAAGAAAGATTCCTAATCTGAAGGCCTTTATTCATGCTTCCACTTCTTCTGTTTATGGTTCACATGCTAAAGGCAACGAGGAGAGTGAGCCTAAGCCAACATCGTACTATGGTGTTACTAAGCTGGCGGCTGAACAACTGGCCATGACCTTCCACCGTGAGGGTTATTTGCCAGTGGTGGTCCTAAGATTTTTCTCTGTATACGGTCCACGCGAACGCCCAGAGAAGTTTTACCATAAGCTTATAAGGTCCATTTTCCATAGTACTCCAGTGACTCTTCATGAAGGATCTGAGAATCATGTGCGAAGTTACACCTATATTGAAGATATTGTGAGTGGTTGTGAACTCATCGTTAATAATATCGAAATGGCTGTGGGGGAGATATTTAACCTTGGTACTGATAAGACTATGACCACAGGAGAGGGTATAGAAATAATTGAAAGACTTACTAATAAAAAAGCTATGTTTGTAAAAACTCCTAGGCGAGAAGGAGACCAGTTAGAGACAGGGGCTGATATTTCAAAGATCAAGAAATTCTTCGGTTATGAACCAAAAGTGAGGTTAGAAGACGGTCTTCAGAAACAGATAGAGTGGTATCAGAAGACAATACATAATAAGCTTTAGGAACGAGTGGTTAATCTTAATATCAAAGTCCTTATAGCTGCAGGAGTTTTCTTCCCTGATGTGGGTGGACCAGCGATACATGTGCGAAAGATTGCTGAGAGGCTCTCTCAAGAGGGTTTCGAAGTGCGGGTGCTTGCCTATGGGGATGATCCTACTCAGGCGAAGTTTGACTTCAAGGTTACGCGTATCTCGCGTCGATTGCCGAAGCTTGTGCAGTGGATTTCGTACCTTGTGTGGGTGTTTTACTACGCCTCAACTTCTAAAGTGGTCTACGCATTCGACCCGACTGCGGCTGGAGTACCTTCTGCAATAGCGTCATTTGTTTTCAACAAACCTTTTATCATTAGAGTTGGTGGTGATCCTATTTGGGAGAGGGAGGTAGAGACTTGGAGGAGGTTTCTACCGATGGATGACTACTATGATCAGGGTCTACATAAGGTTGACCAGCCGGTTCTTTATCACATCATTAAGTGGGTACTCTCCTCTGCGAAGAAGGTAGTCGTTTACAATCAGAACTTCAAAGATTTCTATACCAAATATTTCTCTGTTAGTGGAGAGAAGTTCGAGATTATCAAGAACCCTGTGTTTAAGAGAAGCTCAGCCTCACCGGAGGTGGCATCGGAACCCACTGTCCTCTTTGCTGGACGTCTCGTCAGTTACAAGAATCTTCCTCTAGTTATCCGTGCCTTCGGCAATTTGGGTCGAGGTAGACTTGAGCTTGTCGGTGCTGGTCCAGAGAAGGATAAACTTTCTAAGTTGGTGGATTCTCTAGAACTCCAAGATAAAGTTTCTTTTATAAACTCTTTACCACAAGAAAAACTTTTTGAACGGATCAAGGACTCCTCTGTATGTATCGCTCCAGCCTTGTCTGAGTTCAACCCTAACTTCATTTTGGAAGCACTTTCTTTCGGCAAACCAGTCCTCTTGAGTAAGGGGCATGGTCTTTCGGTCGATCTGCCTGAGGAGTTCCTCTTCGACCCGATGTCAGAGAAGGACTTCGAAGATAAGTTGAGGACTATGCTTGAACCAGAGAATTATCGCAGAGCAGTAGATGTGGTGGAGAAGTTACCACTCAACCACTCTTGGGAAGATGTCACGACTGCTCATCTCAAGATGATAAGAGCTATAATATCGAAATGAATTCCGGAGAGTTAAAGGTGCTTATGGTCTCAAGCGACCGACAGATATTGGTTCCAGATAGCGCTGTTTCTCTGCGTATCAAGGAGTACGGGGCGCTGGTCTCCGAACTCCACATTGTCCTCCTATCAGATCGCTCTCATGGTTTGAAGGATGCAGCTCTTGCCTCAAATGTGTGGGTCTATCCTACCAACTCCTCGAATAAATTCCTCAGACCATTTGATGCATCTCGTATCGGCAAGAAAATTGTTTTCGATAAGAAGTTCGTACGAGGTAGGGGATTGATCACCACTCAAGACCCGTTTGAGTGTGGTTGGGCAGGGCTGAAGATTAAGCATAAGTGGAGGCTTCCGCTCGAAGTGCAATTGCATACGGATCCATTTTCTCCGTATTTTTCTGGTCTTTTAAATATCTTGCGTAAGCATATCGCCAAGAAGGTCGTGCGTAAGGCAGATACTCTCAGAGTGGTTTCAAATAGTTTGAAGGAGAAGATGAGTACTTATACCAAAACTCCTATTTCTGTTCTACCCATTTTTGTCGAAAGAGAGAAGATCGAGAATGCTCCTATCGTCTTCGACCTTCACTCCCGCTATCCTTGGCGGTTCATTTTGCTCACCGTGTCTCGTCTCGCAGCAGAGAAGGATATTAAGACAGCTATCAGAGCTCTCGCGCTTGTGAGACAGAAGTTTCCAGAGACAGGTCTTCTCATTGTGGGTTCTGGTCCAGAGGAGGGAAGTCTCAAGGTCGAGGTTAAGAAACTCGGACTTCTTGGTGCAGTAGAGTTTGCTGGTTGGCAGACTGATCTTGCTTCGTTTTATAAAACCGCCAATGTCTTTCTTCAGACATCACGTTTTGAAGGATATGGCTTGTCACTGGTTGAGGCGGGACTCTCTGGTCTGCCGGTCGTGACGACTAATGTTGGCTTAGCTCAAGAACTTGAGAACAACAAAGATGCTTATATTTTCCCTATTAACTCTCCAGCTCTGATAGCGGGGGGGATAGTAGATCTATTGGAAAATAATCAGAAGAGAGAAAATCTGAAGTTTAATCTCAAGAATACTCTCAGAAATAAACTAATAACAAAGGAGCAATTTTTACAGACTATTCAGGAAAATTGGGAGAAGTGCTCTACTCTCATACGTTAATTGGGGATAACTATTCTTATATAGATTAGATTTTGTTTATAAATCCCACGGTTATACTCGTTTAAATAATTTATTTTCAGTAACCCCTATCCTAGGGGGTTAAAAAGGGTGGTGGTCTATAGAGAAAATCAATCAACGTAGGAATATAGATATTTTAGATTCTGTTTATTCTAGCTTATTAAGCTTTATTAATCTTTGTATAGGTAAGGTCTATTGTATTTATAATAAGAACCTTCTAATTGCTTGCATAAAAATGGGTATTTTTAGACCAAATTTTAGGGAATTATTTTTGCTAAAAATTGGAGATCACTTTTAGCGATTTTATCGCTAATTTTAAGGGTAAAAAGTGGCTTTATCTTGGTATAATTTACAGAGTAAAAAGATAAGGTGAAAAAGGAAAAATTACTCATTTTGCATTTCGTCCTAAGTGTTGCGGGATTTGTTACCCTCAGCTCTTTGGTCTTCCCTAACATTGGGCACGCTTCTGCGGTGCCGTCAATACTTAGTTATCAGGGTCGCTTGGCTAACTCCTCAGGCTCTCTTCTAGGGGGTAGTTCTGGAACTACTTATTATTTCAAATTCTCTCTTTGGGATGCGAGTAGCGGTGGCAGTAAGGTTTGGCCGTCTGCGGATCCAACCTCTGTAGCGGTTACGGTGAGAGATGGTGTGTTCAATGTAAATATCGGCGATACGACAAATGGTTATCCAGATACACTCAATTACGATTTCTCTAATCCAAGTATTTTTCTCAAGGTTGAAGTCTCTTCAAATAATTCTAGTTTTGAAACTCTCTCTCCGCGTCAACAAATAACCTCAACAGTTTTTGCCAAAGTAGCTGGCTCTGTTGTAAGTGCTTCGTCTACTATTACCAATCTCACTGGGACGAATTCCACGACGACGAATGCTACTAGCACCAATCTTTTCTCCTCATCGATCTTTAGCACCACTTTCAATAATTCTGGTTTGGCAAGTTTGGTAAATCTTCTAGTTACGGGTTCTACAACTATTCAGAATTTTACCGCCTCGAATAGCACAACCACTTCTGCTACATCAAGTAGTTTGTACGTATCTGGTAATGCTTCTACAACTAGGCTCTTTTCAAACACAGCATCAATAGGGAACTTAACTCTCGCATCTCTTTCTGGTTCTGGTACAAGGTGTTTGCAGACAGATAATAATGGTCTTGTTTCCCTAGCACTAAGTGCTTGTGGCTCTGGTGGAGGAAGTTCTGGCGGTTCATGGGCTACCACAACTTCTCAAGTAGATGGACAGTATATAAATTATTCCAACAATTCAACAGATATAGTGGCGATAGGAAATTCTGCCACCACTTCTGCTAAGTTCTACTTCGACCCCAACACTCTCTTTGCCAAGATTGGTGGAGATCTCCTCGTCACTGGTTCATCTACCTTGCAGAACTTCACCGCCCAGAACAGTACCAGTACCAATGCTACCTCTACTACCTTGGCTACCGGTACTCTCTGTCTTGGTGGAGATTGCCGTACAGCTTTCCCAAGTTCATCGAGTTTCGCCTACCCATTCCTCACTCTCTCTACAGGGGAACAAGCCACTACCACCACCGTAGCCTTCCAGAACGGCTTCCTTTCAAACGCTTCCTCCACACTTACAGACGCCCTCATCACCAGAGCTACCTCAACCTCCGCTACTTCAACCGATCTCTACGTTTCAAACCTCGCCTCAACCACTAACCTCCGTGCTAACACCTCAATCATTGGCTACCTCACCTCACTCTTCGGTAACTTCACCAACCTGCTAGTGAATGGTTCCTCTACCCTCCAGAACTTCACCGCTCAAAACGCCACCACTACCAACCTCGCCGCTACCTCTCTTACCACCACAGGTGTGACCAACACTCTCTTGAAGTCTAATGGCGTCGGACAATTGATCGCAGCAGTTGCTGGCACAGACTACCTCTCATCTATGAGCTTCGCTTGGCCAT
>CAYFZH010000013.1:0-13244 GCA_964347785.1 uncultured Candidatus Saccharibacteria bacterium | reverse complement strand
CTCATACGTGGAGAAATAAAAAAATAAAAGTAAGTCATAAAAAGAGAGCGGGTCTCGGAAATTCCGGGACCCGCTTTCGCGTTGTATGCGTCGTTCACGTCTTGGACCAGAGATCACGGATGAACTCTTCGACGAACTCTTCCAACACTTCGGGCGGTTCGCCTAGTTCACTTACGAGTTCCATGACGCCTTCCCTGACATGTTGCTGATTCACGGCATCCCCGTCCGGATTCGCGACAATGCTTCCGCACATCGCGAGCATAATCTTGTACGCAATCTCTCCGTGCCTTTCTCTGGGCATCCCCACAGTCGTTTCCTCCTATTTAAGCCGATTCAGCACTTTGCCCGCTGATGGGTAGAGTTCCGGATCGACATCCAGCGTCTTGTTCACAGGATGGACCGGGACAACGAGGAGTGGCGACGGTGTGATCGAAAGAACCGCGTCCGCGACGAGCCTCCTCAACGGATCTTCTCCAGCCATCACCACAACGACGGGTGATTCATTCTTCATACGTGCCTCCGGCGGAAACACTAGCACAAAATAAATTGAAAAGCGCACGGATATTGGGTCCGTGCGCTGCGCCACATGGCGCCTACTTGATCCGAAACGATGCTGCGGGTCTTACGCCGCGGACATCCTTCTCCTGTTCATCAGTCCCCTTGCGGAGAATGAAGCGGAGAAGATTCGGCCTGCTTTTCTTCGGTGGCGCTGTCACCACCAGCTCCATCTCCTTCACGCTCTTCTGAAGTTTGGCGATCTTCGCGCTGAAGACAGATTCTGCGTCCCGCCGCTGGTTACAGAGATCGGTGATGATCTGGTAGTAGAACCACCTCTCCGCCTTCTCGAGTTGCCCCGAGTGATGGAACGGGAGCCAGCGCTTCCGCCATGCATCAACCACCGGCTGGTGGCCGGATTCGAGCCGAACTTCGACGATGATAGTCCCGAGGAGGACCAGGGTTTCGAGATTCCTCGCCTTGTTGATGTGGCTTACGAGCCACTCAGAGAGCGGGAGCTTCGGTCCTTCCATCTGATGCAGCATGGGTGCCTCCTGATCAAATCTTCTCTCTGGAGAGGGAGGAAGTCAACTTACCCGTTAAACTCTGTCATCGCACGATCAAGTCCTTCTTCTTTAATAGTCTCGATTGCGGTAACAATGTTTTTGAATACTTTCTTGAGTTCGTCGAGTTCAGGCTTCTTAAATTCCCCGAGAATAAATTTCTCGAGCGCACCACCTCCTTCTGGACGCTTCTTTGCTTTGCCGGATGGAGTAACAGAAGCAATACCGATTCTAATGCGGATGAATTCTCTGGTCTTAAGCGCTTTGATCACAGAATCAAGTCCATTGTGTCCTCCAGCACCTCTGTTATATGAGATTTTCATCGTCCCAAGAGCGAGATCTAGATCATCGTAGATGACAATAAGCTTCTCCGCAGCCTTTTTTGACTTCACCACCTTCGCCACAGCAGAACCAGTCTTGTTCATGAAGGTTTCTGGGACGAGAACCTTCACTCCACTTACCTTCTCTGCCACAAGATCTACCGCCATACGGCCTGTGTTATGACGAGTGTGTGCGTATTCTTCTCCTGGATTACCCAAACCTACGACGATATACATACTGCTATTGTGTCAAATCGATTAAAAGAATACAATCTTTACGAATTATGAATCTTCACGAAGAAAATTCTGTTGTCACTTCATCCGAAGCTTCATCACACAGAGATTCTTCAAATTTTTGGAAAGAATTAGTCAAACTCGTCCTCCTCGCAGTCGTCATCGTCGTCCCCTTCCGTCTCTATATCGCGCAACCCTTCATAGTAGACGGTCTCTCGATGTACCCCACCTTCGATGACAAGGAGTATCTCATCATCGACGAGCTCACATACCACTTCGACTCTCCTGTGAGAGGCTCTGTACTCATCTTCAAGTACCCCAAGGACACTTCCAAGTACTTCATTAAGCGCGTCATCGGCCTCCCTGGTGAGACTATCTCGCTTACCAACGGTTCCGTCACGATAACAAACAAGGCTAACCCAGAAGGCTTCACTCTCGAGGAACCTTACATCGAGCTTACCAAGTCAGAGACTGCGGACTTCGTCTTGGATGAAGACGAGTACTTCGTCATGGGAGACAACCGCGCTCAGAGTGCCGACTCTCGTATGTGGGGAGCAGTGCCCACAGAGGACATCGTCGGACGCCCTATACTCCGCTTCCTTCCTCCAACCTTTTTCCCGGGACAAGTCACTTACGCCACCGAACAAATAAACAACAACCCATAAGATGAGTAACGTAGCCTCTAGGAACACTTGGCAGGTATCCGAATACGATAAACCTATCGTGACTGCAACTTACTTCGGCTTCACACCCATGACAGCCCCGAGAGTCACTCCTAGAGACGTAGAGGCGGTCAAGCACTGTGTCTCTCACCCACACTACGACGCAGTAGAGAAGGCAGCTCTCATCCGCACCTACATCGAGCAAGAGTTCGCAAACCTCCCCCACCCCCTCTCTCTTATATATAGGAAGAAGAAGTCCCACGGCTACTCTCTCCACTACATAGGATCATCTTCTGGTGTAGCTGAGGCAACTCTCATCCGGACTGCACTCTCTATCCTCTCCGAAGAAGGCTTCAAGCAGATGCGTGTGGAGCTCAACTGTCTGGGAGACAAGGAGTCCATGTCTGCACACGAGCGAGAGCTCGGCAACTACATCAAGAAATGTGGAGCAAATCTCTCAGAAGACCTGAGAACCGCTCTCAAGCAAGACGTCTTCGAACTCTACCGACGCGAGGATGAGGAGGCGATGCAATTCCGAGCCAGTGCTCCTTCTGCCATCTCCTTCCTCTCATCTCAGAGTCGCCAACACTTCAAAGAGGTTTTGGAGTTCGTCGAAGCTCTCGGGGTGGAGTTTACCCTCGCACCAGAACTCGTCGGCGAGAGGAACCACTCTTCTCACACCGTCTTTGCCATACGAAATGTCGGTCCCGACCGTGAGACTGACCCTCATGCACCAGATGTCCTCGCTACCGGCTACCGCTACTCAAGACTCGGTAAGCGTCTAGGGCTCAAGAAGGAGATCCCCATGGCCTCTGTCTCCATCTTCCACAGCAAGACAGATCCAGAGAGGAAAATATACAAAGAATTACCCAAGCCGAAATTCTACCTCGTCCAACTTGGTCGTGAGGCGAAGATTCGTACCCTCAGTCTCTTGGAAGATCTGCGCGCTCACCGTATCCCAGTGCATCACTTCCTCGGCAAGGACAAGCTCACCGCCCAGCTCCAAGGCGCTGAGGAACTCCGAGTCTCATACCTCATCATCATCGGACAGAAGGAGGCTCTCGACCGCACCGCGACTGTACGCAACATGTCTACTCGCGCCCAAGATACTATCCCAATGTCTGAACTCGCAGAGTACTTAAAGCACGTTAGTCTCTAGAGACTCTTCAGATACTCGAGCATCGTCTCTGCACTAGAAACTTCGAAGGGGTCTGTCGGAGAGTTATCCATCTTGCCCGCTTCTTCAAACACTTTCTTTATCTCACCATCCACTACGTACATCGAGTATCGCCAAGAACGCTCACCGAAGCCGAGGTTATCCTTCCTCACCATCATCCCCATAGCTCGAGTAAACTCTCCTGAACCGTCTGGCAGAAGAGTGACCTTGCTCACGCCCTGAGCCTCCTGCCACTCATTCATCACGAAGGCGTCGTTGACCGAGAGACAGATCACCTCGTCGACACCTTGAGCCTTGAGCTCATCGCAGTGTTTCTCATACCCCGGTAGTTGCAAAGCAGAACAAGTAGGGGTAAAAGCGCCCGGCAGAGCAAAGAGGACTACTTTCTTGCCCTTGAAAACTTCGTCGCTGGTAAGATCCACCCAAGCGAACGGGTTATCCCCGCAGATATTCTTGTCGTGAGTATGGGTTTTGAAGATTACATTCGGGACTTTATTTGGTGTAGACATAGCCACATTATATATGTTAGAGTGTCTCTCGCAATGCAATCAATGGTCAATATAGAGGTCACCAAGGGTGCGAGCGAAAACAACCTAAGCGTTCTCAGACGCTTCACTAAGCGTGTCCAAGGTGCCGGTATCCTCCCCCGTGTCCGCTCCAAGCGTTACAGCGACCGCGACAAGTCAGCCAACGTCAAGCGTGCCAAGACCATAGCCTATATGAAGAAGAAGGAAGAGATCGCCGAGCTCGTCAAAGCTGGCAAGATGAATGAGATCTCTAAGTTCTCTCGTCGCAAATAACCCCGCCTATGGCGGGGCAAGTTGTAACTAATGCCCATCTCCATCAGTAACAGGACCCAGAAGCGTCTCCCTAGGGTTAAGTTCGAACCTATTGCCGGACACATTTTGGGCAAGAACTTCGAGCTCTCACTCGTCTTCTGCGGAGATACTCTCATGCGTCGCCTAAACCGCACTTACCGTGGCAAGGACCGACCGACCAACGTCCTCTCCTTCCCTATTTCGAAAACTTCTGGAGAAATTTTTATCGACCTATCATATTTGAAAAGAATTTCTGTCTCACATCTCTTTATCCACGCGTGTCTTCATTTGAAGGGAATGCAACATGGAAGTACAATGGAACTCGAAGAACAAAAACTTTTAAATGTCGCGACAAATCGTAATTGGCATTGATATAGGCACCTCTGAGACGAAAGTCATCATTGCTGAGGGATTGGTCGAGAGTGGTCACTTCTCACCACGGATCATCGGTAGCGGTACCGCCGAGACCAGAGGGGTCGAGCGAGGCTATGTGGCAAGCACCTCGGATGTCGCCCAGAGTGTCCGCACTGCTGTGACCAAGGCGGAGAAGATGGCAGGGGTCAAGGCGAAGCGCGCCTACGTCTCCTTCGGCGGACTAGGTCTAGGCAGTATCACCGCCTCGGGCTCCGTCGCCATCTCGCGCGCAGACCTCGAGGTCACCGAACGTGACCTCTCCTCCGCTCTCGAGGCAGCAGAACTCGCCATCCCTCCCACCTCCTCTCTCAACAAGCGCATCATCAACACCATCCCCGTAGAGTACAAGCTCAACGGTGCCATCTCTTGGGGTGACCCAGTGGGACTCAAGGCTCACAAGCTCGAGGTCAAGGCGCTCTTTATCACCTGTCACGAACACCACCTCGCAGACCTGATCAAGTCCGTAGAGGAGGCGGGTATCGAGGTGGTCGACGTAGTCGCAGGTCCTGTGGCAGCAAGCTACGTCACTGTGAGCAAGAAGCAACGTCGAGTGGGGTGCCTCTTGGCAGACCTCGGCGCAGAGACTCTTTCGGTCATCGCCTTCGAGAACAACAACCCCATCTCTCTCGAAGTTTTCCCCATAGGAGGTAGTGACATTACCAATGACATCGCTCTCGGTCTCAAGATCCCTCTAGATGACGCAGAGAATGTGAAGCTCGGTGGTCTCTCCCGCACCCCTTTCTCCAAGAAGAAGTTAGACGAGATCATCTCCGCGAGACTCCAAGACTCTTTCGAACTAATCCAAGATCATTTGAAGAAGATTGGCAGGAACGCTCTCCTCCCAGCCGGTGTTGTCCTCACTGGTGGCACTGCTGGTACTCCGGGGATCAAGACCTTTGCCGAAGAAGAACTCCGTCTCCCCGCTCAGATTGCCGAGGTGCACTTCGGCGGACATGAGAACAACAAGATCCGTGACACCATCTGGGCAACTGCTTGCGGTCTAGTGCTGGTCGGGTTTACTTCCAACCAAGAAGGTGGCATCCTCGGTCCACGCAAGGGTCCTATCACTGCTGAAGACGGACAGAAAATTTTCCGCCAACTCTCACGCTGGTTCAAGCAGTTTCTACCCTAAAATAGGAGAACATTTGGTGGGCTTTGGCAATCGCTTTCCTTTTGAAAGCAGGGTGGTAAGATAGTCGCAATCCTTTAAATAAAACGCATGCCACAAATCAAACCAGAGGTAGAATCGTTTGCTCGTATCAAGGTCATCGGAGTCGGGGGCTCAGGCAAGAATACCGTGAACCACATGGTCAACTCCAAGGTTAAGGGGGTCGACTTCATTGCGGTCAACACTGACGCTCAGGACCTCCACCACTCTCTAGCCAAGAAGAAGATCCACATTGGCAAGAACCTCACTCGTGGCCTAGGTACTGGTATGAACCCAGAGATGGGCAAGCGTGCCGTCGAGGAAACCAAGGAAGAAGTTCAGGAAGCAATCAAGGGTGCTGACATGGTCTTCATCACCGGAGGTATGGGAGGTGGTACCGGATCAGGCGCCGCACCGGTTGTCGCTAGGACTGCCAAGGAAGCAGGGTGCCTGACTGTCGCTGTAGTTACCAAGCCCTTCTTCTTCGAAGGTCAGCAGAGGATGAAGATTGCCGAGGGTGCCATCGAGGAACTCAGGAACGCAGTCGACGCTCTCATCATCATCCCCAACGACCGCCTCCTCCAGACTGTCGACAAGAACCTCTCAGCCAAGAACGCCTTCGCCATCTGCGACAACATTTTGAAAGAAGCTGTCGAGGGTATCTCAGACCTCATCACTACCCCAGGTATTATCAACATCGACTTCGCCGACATCCGCTCAGTGCTCGAGAACTCAGGTGCCGCACTTATGGGTATCGGTACTGCCTCAGGCGAGAACCGTGCTGCAGAAGCCGCTCGTGCCGCCATCTCCTCCCCACTTCTCGAGATCTCTATCAACGGTGCCAAGGGCGTCCTCTTCTCCATCGCTGGAGGTGATGACCTCACCATGTTTGAGATCCAAGACGCAGCCAAGGCTATCACCGAGTCTGTGGATCCGAATGCCAAGATTATCTTCGGTACCGTCCGAGATGAGAAGCTCAAGAAGGGCGAGATCAAGATCACCGTCATCGCTTCCAACTTCCCTGAGGGCAATACTCGTGGCAAGGCTAGCTCCCTCTTCAGCCAGAACTTCTCCGAAGAAGCCGAGAGAAGCAAGGGTAAGATCTTCAACACCGTCGCTCCTTCTGTCGAGAAGCCTATCGTGAAGGAGATCAAGGACGAGAAGCCTCCTGAGATCAAGAAGCCTATCGGCACCCCTATCGCTTCTCCTATCGAAGACAATGACGACGACTGGTCAGCTGTCCCCGCATTTCTCAGACGCTCGAAGTTGAAGTAAGATATAAGAATGTTCGATCTCGCAATTATCGGCGGTGGTCCCGCTGGAGTCTCAGCTGGTGTTTATGCTGCGCGCAAGCGGTTGAAGACTGTCCTTGTGACAGAAACTTTTGGCGGACAGTCGACAGAATCTATGGGTATCGAGAACTGGATTGGGACCAAGAGTATCGCCGGAGCGGACTTCGGTAAACTTCTCGAGGAGCATCTCCGCACCTACGCTGATGATGTGGTAGATATAAAGACTGGTGATACGGTAGAAAAAATATCTAAAGTTGATAACGGTTTCAATATCGAAACCAGAGGGGGGAATTCATATACGGCTAAGACTGTTCTTGTCACCACCGGTAGCACTCGCAGGAAGCTCGACATCCCTGGAGCCAAGGAGTTCGAGAACAAGGGGATCACCTACTGCGCTTCTTGCGACGGACCACTCTTCGCCGACCAAGATGTTGTGGTCATCGGTGGAGGCAACGCAGGCTTCGAGAGCGCTGCCCAGCTTCTAAACATCGCCAAGTCCGTCACCCTGCTCAACAGGAGTGAGACCTTCCGCGCCGATGAATCCACCGTCGAGAAGGTCTTGAGCCACCCCAAGATGAGAGCTATCAAGGGCGCTGTGCCCAAAGAGATCAAGGGTGGCAAATTCGTATCCTCTATCGTCTATACCGACGCCTCTGGTGACCATGAGCTCCCTACCACAGGAGTCTTCGTCGAGATCGGACTCGTACCGACCACTTGGTTTGTCGAGGGCTTGGTTAATTTAAATCAATACAAACAGATCCCCGTAGACCCTCGCAACCAGCGTACAGAAGTCAGTGGTGTCTGGGCTGCCGGAGACTCAACAGATGGTCTCTACCACCAGAACAACATCGCCGCCGGAGATGCGGTCAAGGCTCTCGAGGACATCTACCTGCATTTGCATACAAAGTAAAAGGCCTGTGCACCGTCTGATCATCTGACCAGTACAGCACACAGACCCTGCGGAGATCTACACCGAGCTTACCGAACGATGTTTATCTCCTGAGATAAGCAACCACCGATGGCGCACCCTGCGCCGATGCCTACTGCGATGAGTGTGGGGATCCACCAGTTCCGCTCGAGCCAACTTTCGCCACCATTGTCAGTATCCGGGCGCTTGTGTCTCTTGCTCTCCTTGAGAGCCTTGTCGACAGCCTCCTTCACCGCGGCGTCGAAGTCGACCTCATCCTCACCCTCGATGTCCTCATCGACAGCAGGTACCTTCTCCTCAACATGGGCGGTGAAGATCGGAAGATCCTGTGTGATGAAGTTCCCGCACGAAAGGGAAGTGAACCAGCTCGCCTCATTGTTGTCGTAGAGACACCGCTCGCCCACCTTGAGCATGCGCTTCCGACCTCTGAGGTCGATCTCACCGTTCTTCAGCACGCGAGCGATAGTGGTCTGAACGTTCGGACAGACCTTCTCCTCAAGGGTGCGGATGTAGTCCGCCAAATCCTGGCAGGACTTGAGCTCGAGGTGGTCGAACGACTCATTTGCCGCCTGCACATACTTCATGCAGGGAGCATTCAGCAACTTCCGATCGTTCTTCTCGATCGCGGAAGCGTATGCCTCCTGGCTCAGCACCTTCTTGGTGAAGGGAAGCGCTTGCGCCGAAGCGAAGTCCGCCCAGTTAGCAACGAGCGAGAGAGCCAGAAATACCCGAATCACACTCTTCATGTATCCTCCGAAGCCTCAGGTGTGAGGCAGGTGTTGGAACCAATTCCGACAGGACTATATCACGAAGTAAGTGTGATGTAAAGAACCTGAATCCTTATTCTTTAGCCGTCTGAACGGCTAAGTAGTGACATAAATTTTATCTTGTGCGCGATAGAGGACTCGGTCACAGGTCGCTTTCTGCTAAAAGCGCCCGCGACCCCGGCTCGGCTCGCCAGCCTCCGCCTTTCTCGTCCCTAGCATTACAACAAATAAAAACCACCACAAGGGTGGGTTTTATTTGTTGTGCGCGATAGAGGACTCGAACCTCTGACCCTCCCCACGTCAAGGGGATGCTCTACCAACTGAGCTAACCGCGCATCGGAACGGAGCAATAATATCAAAATCTGCTAAGATATTCTAGATGAGTGAAACTCCCCAATCTAAGCCCTCAGAGCAACTCAACTTCCTCGGTATCGGTATCACCATACTGGTTATCATCGCCCTGACCTTCCTCATAGACCTCGACTCTGTCAGAAGCTGGGTCGAGCAGGCAGGCATCTGGGGACCAGTGATCTTTATCCTCCTCAAGATCTCGACCATCGTCATCGCCCCTCTCTCCGGCTCCCCTCTCTACCCTCTCGTCGGTCTCCTCTTCGGCTTCTGGCCAGGGATACTTTATATAGAGATCGGTGACTTCCTAGGTTACTCTATCGCCTTCTTTATCAGCCGATTCTTCGGAGAGAAGTTTGTTTCTAAGCTCCTCTCAGACAACGAGGAAGGTATGCTCGCAAGGATAGTGAAGCATGCGAGCACCCCCAAGGGCTTCCTCCACGCCTGCCTTACCCTCTTCGCCATGCCAGAGATCCTCGCCTACGGCGCAGGGTTGACCAAGATTTCTTACTGGAGATTTATCAGCACCATGATGCCTATCACCCTCATCGGTGCATCATTCTTCGTCTTCATCGGTTCTATCATCCAAGGTAGCGACAACTCTTTCCTCATCGGCTTCGGTCTCCCAGCCGTCGGAGTGGTGGCGATGATCATCGGTGGCACCCTTTTTACCAAAGCGATTACGAAGAAGGAGGATTAATTTATATAACTAGCCCATGCACCTAGATGTCTTCGCAGAGATAGGGTTACTGATCGGAGTGGCGACCATCGTCTCTCTGGTCATGCGCTTCCTAAGACAGCCCCTCATCATCGGGCATATCATCACAGGCTTCCTTGTCGGACGCTTCGCCATCGGACTCTTCGAGAACTTGGAGACTCTTGAGCTCTTTAGCAAGCTCGGGATCTCATTCCTCCTCTTCAGCGTCGGCCTCACTCTCAACCCTAAGTCCCTAAGAGACTACGGACTAGTCTCTGTCATCACCGGCTTCGGACAAGTACTCCTCACTGGCGCTGTAGGGGTGCTCATCTGCACTCTCTTGGGCTTCGACTGGATCACAGCTCTCTACGTCGGAGTGGCACTCTCCTTCTCAAGCACCGTCATCGTGCTCAAGCTCCTCTCAGACAAGGGTGACCTAGATAAGCTCTATGTGAAGCTCTCTATCGGCTCCCTCCTTCTCCAAGACCTCATCGCCATAGTCCTCCTCTTCATCATCCCGTTTGCCACCGGTGCTCAGGGCACCAGTCACGAGCTGGTGAAGACGCTCTCCCTCGGCACTCTCGCCGCAGTAGGCATCTTCCTCTTCTCCCACTTCGTCCTCCGACACCTACACCGCTACCTTACCCGCTCTCAGGAACTGCTCTTCCTCTTCGCCAACTCTTGGGGTATGGGGATCGCAGCTCTCTTTGCCGGACTCGGCTTCTCTCTCGAGGGAGGAGCGCTCATCGCCGGAGTAGCTCTCGCCAACCTCCCTAGCAGACACGAGATCAGTGCACGTCTGGCTCCGCTCAAGGACTTCTTTATCGTGGCGTTCTTTATCCTCCTTGGAGCGAGGATGGTGGTCAGCCACTTCGACCTGATCATCTGGCCAGCAGTGATCCTCTCGGTCTTCGTCCTCATCGGCAACCCTCTCCTCCAGCTCATCATCATGGGTACTATGGGGTATAGAAAGAAGACTAGCTTCCAGACCGGTATGATGGCAGCACAGATCAGCGAATTCTCCCTCATCCTTGTCGCTCTCGGAGTCTCTCTCGGGCAAGTCACTCCAGCCATACTCTCGACCGTCACTCTCGTAGGGATCATCACGATCTTTATCTCAAGTTACCTGATCCTCTACTCGGACAAGATTTATACCTACTTCGCTCCGTATCTAGATATATTTGAACGCAAGCATACCAAATCTGAGAGGATGTCCTCGACAGACGTCTCGGCTATCCTCATCGGCGGTAGCAGGATTGGTTCTGACTTCATCAATTTATTCAAAGAGGAGAAGAGGAGCTTCGTCGTCCTAGACCACGACCCAGACGTGCTGAGAACTCTCGCCGAGTCAGGTGTCGCCTACGAATACGGCGATGCCAAGGACCCTGACCTCCTAGACGACCTCAAGATCAGCCAGACCGAGCTCGTCGTCTCGACTATCCCAGACCTAGAGACGAACCTTGTAGTCCTCTCTTGTGCCAAGAGAAACGGAACCGGACCCAAGGTGATCGTCGTCGCTCACCAGATCCACCACGCTCTTGAGCTCTACCAAGCTGGCGCAGACTACGTCGTCCTGCCTCACTTCCTCGGAGGCTCATATGCAGCCAATATGGTCAAGAAGTTCACCAAGGAGGCTCTCGACCTAGAGGACATCCGCACTAAGCACATCAAGCACCTCGAGTCCCGCATGTCGAAGGGAGAGGAACATCCGAAGATGGAGAAAAATTAGAAATATATAAAAATTTAACGCCCCGCATCCGACTACTTTACCCAACTTAATGATGGAGTAGTGGATGCGAGGCGTTTCGTCTCGGCGTGTGCCCAACTGAATGATGGAGTCACCGAGACAAACTTAATGAAAGAACGGTAGGAGTGGAGTTGCTACGGCTGTGGGACGCCCTTGCCACCCTGAGGCAGCACAGATATGGCGTCGACCACTGGCTAATGATCATGTGATAGCCACAGCGGTACTAAATGCCAACCAGCGAGAACATTACAACCATCGACCTCTACGTATTAAGAGAGAGATCAATACCAGTCGCAGATAGTGCCGAGAATTACAGCAGATCCGCAAGTGGCGAGAATGGTCGTGGCTCCACTCCTACCTCAGTATCTAGTATACACACTTATCAAAATTTGTCAAGAGTGTGTATGAAATTATTGGCGTGACCCAAGTGGGGCAGAATTGGAACCAAATGGTGCAAAAATCATATCAATGGCAACAATTTGGAAAGGAATTAACACTTATATAAAACGAACACCGCTGGATTGCTCCAGCGGCTTGAGTTAACTAGCCCCAAATGGGACCGAGTGCCAGAAGTCCGGCGGGTATTGAAAGGATGAGAGAAGTCGGCTGGATAAGTGCACATCCAACAACTCCCCCAACTACGATTGACGTCATTACCCATTTCTCGGTTCGCCCCATAGGACCACGAGGACCTACAAACATAATGAGCCTCCATTTATTAAAATACAGTAAAATATTTAAAAGTAAATAGTGTGACCACATTAGTGAAAATTGGAACCAGATCGTGAGAGAAATGAGTTGGTGGAACCAGTTTGGAAGAGAGGTTGTAAGTATATAAAACAAAAAACTGCCTCCGGTAGGGTGACGGAATTTCCGTCACCCATCGGGGCAGTGCGACACTCGACTTAACCGAGAAGAAAAGGGAGATCGTACTCGAAGGCAGGGAAGCCTTTGCTCTTCACGAGCTCAGTTTCCCGAAGCGACTGTTTGCCGATGCCGATCCGGACGATTGCCTGGATAGATTCGACAAACGTAGGACTTTCATCGCCCCACTTCTCGCCGAAGATCACTTTTTCGTCGACGGGGTAGAGGGGGTGGTCCTCGGCGAGCTTGCAAGCCACACCTTCGGTGCGCCAGCCACGCCTCGTCGCTTCTTCGTATGCGATCTTGAGAACGCCGACGTTGGTGAGACCCGAGACGATTACGATCTGATGACCACTGAACTGCTCAGTGATCTTGTCGTATGCCTCTTGTATCATCCTCAGAGCTTCGTTCTCGTCGAATTTGGTGGGTGGACAATATCCAACCACGCCAACCTTCGTAACTCTCATTGCGGTTCCTCCATTATTTATAATACTACACTCTATATAAAAAGTCAATAGTGTGACCCTACCGGGAGTCGGTCACAGGTTCTAGCCTGCTGGCTAGCCCTGCTACCCCGCCTCAGAGCCAAGCTCTTCCGGCTTTCGACTATCTCCAACGGAGATTCATATGGCAACAAAAATCTCCGTACAAGACGGAGTTTTTGTGTGCCATGACCCTACCGGGAGTCGAACCCGGCTTCCTTCCTTGAAAAGGAAGTGTCCTAACCGATAGACGATAGGGCCTCAATAAACCGCAATATTTTAACATTTT
>CAYFZH010000012.1:0-16822 GCA_964347785.1 uncultured Candidatus Saccharibacteria bacterium | reverse complement strand
GTACAGGGACAATCAACTTCTCCGGCAGAGCCTATCCTAGGAGTGTGATCACAATACTCAAGGATGCCCAAGTTTCTGCTACTAGCGTGGCTGATGCTGGAGCAAACTTCGCTATCTCGATAAACAACTTGAGTGCCGGTAACTACTTCTTCTCTGCTTATAGTGAGGATGATAAGGGTAACAGATCGAGTCTAGTTACCTTTCCAGTGAGTATTACTACTGGGGCCACGACCAATATTGGTGGTATCTTCATCGCACCAACCATTGCGGTGGATAAGGCTCAGGTTAGGAGGGGGGATGATATCCAGATCTTCGGTCAGACCACTGTCTCTGCTGAGGTCACTATACAGGTGAATTCTGAGCAACAACTCTTCGCCAAGACGACTTCTGATATAAGTGGTATATATCTCTATAATTTCGATACGACTCCTCTTGAGTACGGGGACCACAGTACTAAGTCTAAGGCTGCGAAGGGGAATGAGATCAGTGCATATAGTGCCTCTGCCGCCTTCGCTGTGGGGAACAGTAACATCTTAGCCAAACCAGTAGAGAGGATATGCGACAAGAAGGGTGATAACAATTCGGATTGTAGGATAAACCTCGTCGACTTCTCGGTCATGGCTTACTGGTATAACAGACCCAACCCACCTAGACATGTGGATGTAAGCGGTGACGGTAGAGTAAACCTTATAGACTTCAGTATCCTCGCTTTCAACTGGACTGGATGATGTATATGCAAATTTACAATTTACAATTTACAATTTACAAGAAGATTCTCTTCCTACTATTCTTTGTCGTGATTTGGTTATTGTTCATACCTATCTTGACCGAAGCTTATACAGTAGAGATATCGGTAGATACTGATAAAGAGAGTGTAAATGCTATCGAGGGAGTCATTGTCCTTCCGAGAGCCGCTCTTGTGGGAGATATTTCTCTTGGAGATTCCGCGGTTCTTATGTGGATCAAGTCTCCAGTGGTAGAGAATGGCAGGGTACGCTTCGCGGGTATCACTCCAGGTGGGTTTACTGGTAAGTACCCGCTCTTCTATATAAGTACCGATACAGCTCAAGTGGATATGAGTCAGATTATCTTCGAGTCTGTTTCTGCTGTGAGAAGTGATGGGAGTGGACAAGTAGTCCCAGTCAGACTCAGCGTATCTTATCGCGATTTACCGGTAGATACAGAGATGCCAGAACCGTTTACCCCTGCCATCTCTAGCTCGGAGGATATTTTGAACGGAGAGAAATTTGTCGTGTTTGCGGCACAGGACAATGGTACTGGGGTGAAGTATTACGAAACAGCTTCTACATGGGTTATGTCGCCAAATGAAGATGAGTGGTCGAGAGAAATTTCTCCCAAGGTTCTTTCTAAGACAGAACTCTTCAAGAAAATTCATATCAAAGCGGTGGATGATGCCGGTAACTATCGAGTAGTGACAATCCACGGTCCTTATTGGTATGCAACTTTGGCATTTGGACTTATAATGTTTGTATGCGTTCTTCTGTTCTTAAATCGCTCATTCTTCTCCCGACGTTAGTCTTACTGGCTTTCCCACTCAAGACTTCTGCTGATACTCTTTTCATCTCCCCGTTATCTGGTAGCTATACAGAGGGGCAAGCTTTCTCTGTGCGCGTGGCAGTATCCAGCACGAGACAAGCTATCAATGCTGTGTCTGGGACACTCTCCTTTCCAAGTGATCTTCTACAAGTAACTTCTGTATCTAAGGGCTCATCAATACTCACGCTATGGGTGCAAGAGCCTTCATACTCCAACGCTCGAGGGACAGTTAGTTTCGAAGGGGTGGTGCCGAACCCAGGGTTCAGTGGCTCAGATGGTAGAGTGGTGACAGTGACCTTCAGAGTGGTGAAGTCTGGTGGTGCCAAGCTCACATTTGCCAACGGTTCGGTTCTCGCGAATGATGGCTATGGTACCAATATTTTGAAAACTATTGGGACAGCTAACTTTACTCTGTCTGCTCGTCCAGTAGCGCCATCTGTACAGACCAATGATGGCGTACAAGGGTCGCCGGTTGAATCTCCACTAGAAGAACAGTTGGAAGTGATCGATTTAAATAAACAAGAGATACCTCAGAGTGCTCCAGAGCAGAAAAAGATTGAACTCAGCGTACCTTCCTTCGATCAGGTTTACAGCTGGTTTATCAAGATCATGTCTGTAGTCATACCTCTGGTGGCTATTATATTTGCTCTCACACACATAACTATTCATGGAGTACATAAGGTTAGAAAGACGCATGCCACCTTGCGCAGGGAAGTGCAGGATATAGATAGGCTTATAGAAAAGTCGTTCGACCTACTTAAGGAGGAGATCAATGACGACATCAGACTTCTGGAACGAGCCAAGACAAAAAGGGACCTGACAAAGGAAGAAGATGCAATAATTCGTAATTTGAGGCAGAATCTAGACGATGCCGAAAGCGTTATCCACAAGGAGGTTCAGAAGGTGGAGAAGCACATAGGCCAATAAATGCGTCTATTAGTTATCACACAGAAAGTAGACAAGAACGATCCTGTTCTTGGGTTCTTCCACCGCTGGGTGGAAGAGTTTTCTAAACAGTTTGTAGGGGTCACTGTCATCTGTCTAGGTAAGGGTGAATCTAGTTTGCCAGCCAATGTCAGAGTGCTTTCTCTGGGTAAGGAGGAGGGGGTATCTAAGCTTGAGTATCTACGACGCTTCTACCGCTATGTGTGTGTCTACAAGGGTGAGTACGATCTCGTCCTTGTCCATATGAACCAAGAGTACGTCCTACTGGGCGGACTTCTCTGGCGTCTCTGGGGTAAACGCGTGTATCTGTGGAGGAATCATCCCAAGGGAAATTTGCTTACCTGTCTCGCCGCTGTCTTCTCTACCAAAGTTTTTTACACTTCTTCACAGTCTTTCACCGCAAGGTTTAAGAAGGCTGTGCAGATGCCTGTTGGTATCGATACGAATTTTTTCAAACCTGATTCATCAGTGGAGAGGATTCAGGGGACGGTTCTTGTCCTCGGACGCATATCGCCGATAAAGAAAGTCTTAGAATGTATAGATTGGATAAAGAGTAGGGATCTTAATGGAACTATTGCTGGACCAGTTCTTTCTATAGATAAGTTTTATGGAGATAAAGTGCTAAATGCACTTAACGACAAGATCAAATACGTTGGTCCATATACGCGAGAACAAGAACTTAGATTGTGTCAGACTCACGAAATATACATAAACAAAACCCCTGCAGGGAGTCTCGACAAGACCATATTGGAAGCTTTGGCTTGTGGGATGAAGCTTGTGGTAGACAATCCAGATGCACAGAATCTAAGACTTGAGGATCACAGCTTGTCTAAGTTGATGGAAAAATTAACAAAAGAAATGAGATGAAGAGCACTTCTATCCATACCTTAAATGCGGATAAGGGGTTGAGTAAGGCAAATAAGTTGGTGTACTTGTTTTTGAACTGGGTTAACAACCTTTTTCCTTATTTTCAGGTTGATGAGAGGATTGTTTTTAAGAATTTTGGTGATCTACCTTGGCAAGGAGCTTGGGATAAGACTTATCCTTCTAGTTCACCATCTCGGAAAACTTGTGACTTGTTTTGGAAATCTATAGATTGGGCAGGCATTCAGCAGGAGCTGGGGGGTGAGATCCACATTTTCGATACTGGTTGTGGCCATGGTAATTATGGTGAGCGCATTATGGATGGCAGTGGTGGCAGGATTTCAAGTTACACTGGTGTCGATGCCAAAAGAAGGGCTAATTGGTCTTTGCTCGAGGAGAAGTACCCCAGTTTCCATTTTATTGAATCAAGTTCGAATGATGTTTCTTCGTTGATTCCTCCTAAAATAAATTTGTTTGTGACTCAATCAGCCATTGAGCATTTCGATGCCGATCTAATCTTTTTTGAACAGATTAAGTCTTTTATAGACAAGGCGGGTCACCCTGTAATGCAGATACATCTTTTTCCAGCTGGAGCAACCTTACCCCTCTATCTCTTCCATGGATTGAGGCAGTACACTCCCAGAACTATTTCCAAGATTACTCGTTTGTTTGGTCAACCATTTAAATTTGCCTTATACGGATTGGGGGGCAGGGCTTCTGCCAAGCTCCATTTCAAATATTTTACATGGCCGGTGCTTATCACTAGAAAATTTGAGAAACCGACGTTTGATGTTGATGAGTACGAACCGCTTTTAAGGAAAGCCGTTGATAGGGATGCATCTAGGATATTGAAGAACCCACTTTTTTGGGCCTTGATTATTAGTTCCTCGAAGTAGCATTGAGCTATTTCTATGTCTCATTGTGAATTGCTGTCATCAAGTTCATGTTTTCTTCGCTTGTGTGAGCACAGTAACTCGTTTCTTGGTGAGAGCGCATGATTTTATTCGGTACACTTTTCTATTTAATTTATTTGAGATGGTGTGTTAAAGTCTTTTCATGAAAGTCGCTTTAATAGGTAAGGGCCGTTGGGGACAAGTGCTCTTGAAAGAGCTCAGGGAGCTCTCTGAGGTTAAGTATGAGTGTGATAGTAAGACTGATTTAAATCAGGTTTTTAGTGATGCGGAAGTAGAGGCAGTCTTTATCGCTACTCCTATTCCTACTCATTGTGAGATTGCTCATAGGGCCTTAGAGGCAGGAAAGCATGTCTTCCTAGAGAAGCCGGGTACAACCTCAAGTGCCGACTTAGAGAAGTTGGTCGAGCTCGCAGAAGCGAAGAATCTCAGGTTTGCTCTCGGTTACGAGTTCATTCATCACCCCGCTATCATAAAGATCAAGCAGCTTATCGAAGGGAAAGAAGTTAGATTTATCCGACTAGAATGGCAGAAATGGGGAAGCTTCAAATATGCGATTGAAGAAAATCTGCTTTGTCATGACATTTCCATATTGAAGTTCCTTGGCTTGGATGTGAGTAACCCTAAGGCTCATAAAACTGGTTTTGTTTCCGAGTCAGATATCATCGCTACCAGTTTTGGGGCCAATACGATGTCGGTCATCAATCGAGTCAGCCTGATCAAATCTCGAACTATGCTGGTTAAGCTAGAAGACACCGCCTATCTTTGGAGTAATGAGGAATTGTTTGAGGTGGTTGGAGAAGAATTGAAAAAGATAGAAATTTCTACTGTCACTCCAGTCGCAGCAGAAATTGTCGACTTTTTCTCTGCAATTAAAGATAATCGGAAAGCTGTATCTAACGGTCAATTTGCTTTGGAAGTTTACAAGGTTATCGAACGAGTTTAAGCACCTCTTCAGCCGCTTCGACACAGTTGCCTATTTTGCCGGAGAAGACATTGATAATTTTGTCGCCAATTTTAGTCACTAGGGTGGGGCGTTCATCGGTTGCGTCGACATTGGGGAGTACGGTACGGACGGTGAACATGGAGCCGACATACTCTGCTTCCTTTAGTCCGGGCATAAATTTCTCGGCTATTTTCAGGAATAGTTTAATATTTGAGACACTTGGGTTCTTGATGATGCCTCGGTTCAAAAGTGGCTTGATGTCCTCTGGAACAATCGGGAATTCCCCGACATTTGTGGCGTGGATGGCGTGGACCACGTTGCCCATGACATGAAGCTCTGTATCGCTGTATGGGTCGATACAGAAAAATGGCCCATCCATGATGACGATACTTTTCCCGCGATATTTTGTTGGTAGTTTCAATATCGGTTTCTCGCAGACCTCGAATTGATAATTACGCTTGGCTTCTGGATACTTTTCGAGGATGAAATTGGCATTTGCATAAGTGCAGTTGATGACGTAATCGTAACTGTCGACCTGCTCTGGGTAGAAGGTGGTGTTTAGCTTGAGGGTGATGCTCTCTGTGTTGAGTCTGTCCCTAACTATTGCCTTGAGCTTTAAGGGATCAATAAGGGATTCACGACCTCTAATTGTTAGCTCTGCATGTTCTGGATGAAGGTGATCATTAAGATCAACCAATTCGTGTTCTAGGTCACACTCTTTGCAGAAGTTCAAGAATTGCTCACCAGATATCTTGCTGCCACTTTTGGCGATTGAGTAATAGTGTTCCTCGTTTTCAATCACGGCTTCACCGTATTCCTTGCGGAAGGATTCTTCGGAAAATTTGGAAGAGAGGGCGGTAGCCTTAGAGCGTGGATAGTGGTAGCCACGATGGAGACGGTACTGGTTGATGCCAGAAGCGGCAGAGAGGATGTCAGAGTTTTTCTCATAAAGATCGATGTTGTGGCCAGCTTGGGCGAGTTTGATCGCCGCTGTTGTGCCAAATATCCCTGCTCCAATTACAGCAATGTTCATAACTTAAATAAGTCTCTTAAGTTTATATTTAACCAAAAAAAGGCCATGAGGCAGGAGTCGATTATAAATGTTGAAGGCTTTCTTGATACCCAAATTTTCCTTAGTGACAAAAGCTCCTGCTGCTCTGAGGTAAATGAGGAAAGTTTGGCATAGTTCACTGACTGAGAGATTCTTCTCTTGGCGTTGACGGACTATGAGCTCCTTCTCCTGCGAGGAGAGTGGGGTGTAATGCTCAATATTTTGAATGGCATTGTGGGCTGAGACTACACGCTTGTCTAAGTTTAGTGTCTGGGTGAAGGAGTGGGGGAAAGTACGGTAGAGGAGAAGGGGCTCATGGATGTTGGCGAAGTGAGTTTGGGTTTGGAAGAGGAGTCTACTCCAGAGTTCGTAATCCTCAGAGTTGTGCAGGCCTTCGTTGTAGTGGTGGCTTTTGAAGACACTGGTCTTGCCCATCACGGTCGGATGCATCATTGGGGTGGAGAAAAGACTCGAGAACTTGACGTCCATATGATCCACCTGCTTGTCATAACGACCAAGCTGCTTGCCAGTTTCGTCAATGAACTCAAGGCTTGTGCCAACAATGTCTACATGAGGGTGTCTCCCAAGGAAGGAGACTTGGCGTTCGAATCTCTTGGGAAAGCTTATGTCATCAGCATCCATACGGGCTATGTATTCTCCACGAGCTATATCAATAGCTTTGTTGAAGGATTTTGAGAGGCCCAAGTTCGCTCCATTGTTTATATAGACGATTCTCTCATCAGTGTAGGATTTGATGATCTCCGCACTCTTGTCTGTGGATCCGTCGTTGATGATGATGAACTCGAAGTTGGTGAAGGTTTGATGGAGAACGCTCTCAAGAGCCTCGCGGAGGTATTTCTCTCCGTTGTAGACTGGCATTATGACAGAAATTTGAGGCTTCATTTCAAAAGTGTATTAAAGAGTGTTTCGTGTCTCTCGAGCCATGCTATTTTATCAAACTTTGCTACCGCCTGCTTTCTGGCCTCGCTACTGTATTGGGGCAGGTTTTGAGCCACCTTCTTGATACCCTCAGAGATCTCTTGGGGAGTGGGGTAATGAAGCGTGTTAAAGTCCTCTGGGACGGTCAGAAGCACCCCAGAAGCGTCATTGACCAGCTCTGGCATTCCTCCGCTCCTAGAGCCAATTACAGGCATTCCAGAGGCTAAGGCTTCCAAGACTGCTGTAGGGCAAGGGTCTAGGTACTTGAGGTGGAGTAAGATATGGGCAGACTGGAAGAGGGTCGGTGCCTGACTCTGGAGATAAGACCCCTTTTTCTCAATCCAGTCTTCGGCAAAGTCCTTTTCACAGTGGCCAAGAATGATGAGTTTGAGGTTAAGACCTTCCTCTCTGAGACGTCTTAGGGCTTCGAGGGAGACACTCATTCTTTCTTCAGATTCGAAGTGGTTGCCAAGCATCAAGATGACTAAGGGCTCTTGAGCCAGAGGAGTCTCGCGGGGTTTGAAAACCTTGGTGTCAACGGGGTTAATGAGAATGGTGGATGGCACCTCAATTTGACCTAGAAACTTTTCAGCACAGCGTTTGGTGAATTCAGTTTGGAAGACCACATGGTGTGAGAGGTGGATGGATTGGAAGAGATTGTTGACCCTGAGGACCACCTCAGGTTGGTAAAGAGCGGGGTAGGCAAAACCGTTCTGGTTCCAGACCACTTTGACCCCAAGCATTTTATACAACCTGATCCAAATAGCTGGTGAGAAAGGTAAGCCACTTGAGACAAAGTAAGCCAGATTAAATCCCTGCCACGTATTGCCGAAGCGTTCTCGCAAGTGGAGAAGCTTCACCTTGCCACCGTGGACAAGACTCCCTTCTGGTGGCAGGACCCCAGCCAAGTTGAGTTTAAGTTCTCGCGAAGATCTGCCACGGAGGATCAGACGCCCCAAGATGTAGATGGCGGCCAAAAGATTTTTAAGTGGTTGGGGAATGTAACGTTTCAGATTCATTACTTTAATTTGAAAGCCTTAATATATTCGCTCACGGTTTCTGAGAGAGTGGGGTTACTGATCTTGTTTTGGTAGCCCTGGTAATCTCCGGCAATCTTATCTAGAGCTACTAGTGCCTCTTCGTTCGTGGTGAATCCTTCCCCGCCTTCCTTCACAAGTTCTGGGTGGCCTCCAGAGCGAAGGAAAAGGGCTGGTAGTCCACAGGTGAGAGCTTCTGCTAGGGCGTTCGAACAAGGATCGTCTTGGCTAGGAGCAATGTAGATGTCGTGTTGGCGCAAGATGTCTGCCAGCTCTTCTGATGGTACCGGAGCTATAACCTTCGCTCCTTTGAACTCTGCATTGGTGCGACCAACGAAAGTGAGCTCGTATTTAGAGTGGTCCAAATGTTCATCCAGCCAAGTGAGGAATGGGCCACCTTTTCTAGGATTGTTGGACCAAGCGGTAGCTATGAGCTTTACCCTCCTGGTGTCATCTGGTGGGGCAATACGTCCTTCGCAGTGGAAGATGCTTGGGTCTGAGGCGTTCAAGATGATGTGAGGCTCCTTGAAGACGAGACCAAGTTCCAAGTACTTCTTATAAGAATAATCAGAAATAAAAATAGTGGCATCGGCATACTCAGCATTTAGCGCCCAGAGATCCTTGTCTATGGTCGTTTCTTCTCCGCGATAGACACCGATGGGGCCGGCGAGCCTTTGCATCATGCGAGCTCCATACTTTTTCCTCCAGCGTTTGAGTTTGCTTTGGCTAAACTCGAAGGAGTTGAACATGGCTACCGTAGTCTTCCTGCCGACCATGTTGTGGCCCACATCATAACCACGAGCCCTCAGTTCCTTGGTCAGAGCTATGAGGAATTGGTTGCCTCCACCATAAGGCGGCTTCTGGAATTGGTGGAAGATGCAGATCTCCGGACCGTTTATAAAGTGGTTAATTCTTTGAAGTAGTTTTTCCATAAAGGTAGTTGAGCTTGGTAACTGTTGTCCTGAGCCGTTTTGTATCCAGCTTGGATAAGTGATGTTTGGAGCGCCTTATTTCCTAAAACTTGGCCAGCTAAGGTGCTTAAACCATCGATATCATCTATTGAAGTCATCATAGCATTTTCACCACTTTTGACGAGGTCGGCGCATTGACCTACGGCAGTGGTGACGAGGGGCACGCCCTTGGCCATGGATTCAAGGCAGGCCTTAGGTCCGCCTTCTTCGCGGGAGGTGACGAGGTAGAGGTCTAGGGCGTCATAAAGCTCCGAGACTTGAGCATAATCCTCAAGATAATGATGCTGGTAGGGCACTCCCATTTTGTCTAAACCATTTTTGACATATCCACGTGATGGTCCAGAGAGAAGGACAAATAAATTTCCAGTTTCTAATTTTAAGTTTTCAACTACTTTCAGAAAGATGTCAGGACCCTTTATAAGTTTGGGCTCAAGTCCCTCGCCCCAACCTACACCATCTTTTTGAAATGAGCCAATGACTACAGCCTCAGCAGGAAGGTTGAGCTTTTTTCTGGCTTCCAACCTTTTCTCTCTGGATTGGTTGGTGAACAAGTCTGTGTCTATGCCAATCGGGATGCGCATCACTTTTTCTGGGTTGATCCCACTTGATTTGATATGCTGTTCCATTTCGTAATTGGAGACTCTGACTCGGGAGATTTGGGAGTGATGTTTTTGTAGAGCTTCGAAGCACTTCTTCAAACTCTCACTTTGCTCACCTTTGCCGTGGAAGTAGTCTATAGATATACGGTGCCTGGATTGGTAAATATTCTCATCCAGCAAGGCGAATTGTGAGGTGTAATGGACCAGTTGGGAGATGTTGAATCGAACTTTTTTTGTCACCACACTCTTCAAGCCGAGTCTCTGGCAGATTTTTGCCAGAGACTTAGCCTCTTCGTCCAGGACCCAGCCAGCTTTGTCGGTGACGATAAGGAGATGGCTATAAGGCTTCCAAAAGAGACTGCTTAGCATGATTAGAGAATACAGTATTCTCGATAATTACCAAATCCATGTCAGTGTCTTCGAGCATTTTAAGCCCCACTTCACAGAAGTTTAAAATTGGCTCGCCCGCAGGGTTGTATGAGGTGTTGAGGATAATAGGCATGCCAGAAAGTTTCTCAAATTCCTTGAGAGTGGCGTGGATGAAAGGATTTTGTGATGGGTTCACTGTTTGGATACGAGCACTACCGTCTATGTGGGTGATAGAAGGAAGCTGGCCCCTATATTCTGGTCGTGTGTAGCAGATGACTGACATGTAGGGCACAGGGGCAGTGTTGGTAAAGTACTTCTGAGAATCTTCCTCTGTGACTATTGGCGCAAATGGACGGAACCATTCTCGATGCTTCACCTTGTCATTCAGGATATCTCTCATGTTTGAGTTCAAGGGATTACAGATGATAGAGCGGTGGCCAAGGGCTCGTGGGCCGATCTCATAACCACCACTGATATAGCCAATGATCAGGTCTTGGTAGATGAGCTTGGCGAAAACGGCAGGCATTCTCTCTGGTTCAATATCTTTGTGTGGATATTTCTTCTTCAACTCATTGAGCTTCTCAAGATCATAGGCTGGGGAGCCAAGGTATGGAGAGAAATATTCGTTGGAACCCTTGAATTCATTTTTGTGGATAGAGTAGTAGACATATAGAGCTGCGCCTCCAGAGAGACCGCAGTCAGATGGATTGGGTATGAAGTGCACTTTCTCGAAGAGCTTGCTCTGCTCTATTTGATAGTTGGTCGTACCGTTCAAAGCGCAGCCACCGACGACACAAAGATTCTTGTTGCCCTTCTGGTTCTCGCGAATAAGTTTGATCACTTCTTCGGTCCAGACATGCTGAACTGTGGCCGCAAGGTCCTGAGAATCCTTGTCCTTTGGTCCTGGGAGTTTAAGTTCGTATTTGGAAAGTAGACCCAGTGCACTCTTGAGCCTATCCTTCCACCCTGTAGGTGGGACAGATTTGGTCGTCCTATACTGCTGAAGCTCAGGTATATCTTCGAGGTGGATAGAGTTGATCTGGGTTGCCTTGCCGTAGGTGTTGAGACCCTCAATTTTCATTACCGGAAGCTTCTGATACCCGAGGATATAGCGCCTGACAAAAGGGATCCAACTTTGACGCACCTCTCCATAAGATGTAAGTCCCATAGCTTTGCCTGAAGTGGTACCCTCGATCTCGGGTTTGATACCTATGATATAGCCCATATTGTTGTAGCTCTGGCCGAAGGCAGTAGGAATGTTCGCAACGTATTCAAGGGAATTGCCTCTGCCTTGGAAGAAAACAGTTTTGCCGTCGTTTCCGATACCGTCATATGAGAGCACGAGTGACTCGGCAAATGGGGAAGTGAAGTAGGAGAGAGCGGCATGCGAAAGGTGGTGGTTCACGTTATGTGTTTCTGCAAAGGAGAAGTCAGCCTCCTTCAGCAGTATCAACAGGTTCTCATACTCAGCCATCCTGCCCTGATTCTGGACAGCCAGTGCGTCGAATGAAGAACCCCATTCCTTCTTTACCTGTCTGAGGAAAAGCTTGAGGTCCTCTATGTCTGTGTACTGATAGGTGCTGGGGAATCTACCCTGCTCCAAGTGCTCTGCGGATAGCTTGTAGCGCTTCTGCCTGAAGTAGCGTTCTGCTTCAACTACAGCCACAAGTTTTCCGCTCTCAACCAGAGAGAAGTTGGAATCATGCCCGAGTGAAATGCCGAGAATTTTCATGCTATTTTTCTAATACTATACCGTATCCGGTGGTCCAAGCCTTGAGTAATGGGTGAGTGGTTCTCTCATCCAACCACATGAAGAAGGAGACAAGTGGAGTTTGTATTGGTCTCCAAGTTCTCTTCTTAGCACGGAAGATGTGCTGAACCATGAGAGCCATAATAGCGAAGATGGAGCCATGCTTCTCAATCTTGATACTTTTAAAACCAATTTTTTCCGAGAGTTGCTGCCAGAAGTATTCGGTATAACGTCCAAAGTCGTATGGGTCAGCGTGTACGGGATACATAAATGGTACTGAGACTAGAATTTTGCCTCCCGGTTTTAAAAGTCGATGAGCTTCTCTAAGAACTAATAGAGGTTCTGGAACATGCTCCAAGACCTCTCCAAGTATAGCTGTGTCATATGAATTATCTGCAACTGGGATACTTGAAGCATCAGCCAATATATCCGGTTGATCTTTTTTCTCGATGTTTACGTAAGTTACGTTTGAACATAATTTATCGATATCGAACAAACCCCTCTTGTTGCTCCGCTTGCCACCAATGTCAATTGTATGACCGGTGATTAGATTGGCATGAGTAAGAAAAAAATTATCAACGAAATGCCTACGTACCGAGATGGAAAGAGAAGTTCTCATCTTACTTTATTACTCTGAGTAATCGTCGCGTTTCCATTTCCCAAATAACTATGCTGTAGATGGCATTAAATAAGATTGATATAAGATAGGCGAAGATTAGTCCCCAAATTTGCCATAACCAACCTAAGATAATGAAAAGTGTGATGCGGATTATTTGGGTTCCTACACTTAGCATATAAGTTCCTCGAAGCATGTTTTGGCTTGAGAAAATGCCACCAATATAGATAAAAGCTGGGGCTACTATGAGACCGAGTGAGAGTGTTTGTGTATAGGTAATAGCATCTAGGTATTTGGGCAAAAACATTTTAAATAAAATAGGAGAAATAGTTATATAAGATAGACAAAGTACTAGACCAAGAAGTAGGGAGAGAAATATTCTTTTGTAGATTACGGCACGAATTTGCTGAAGAGAAGTTTCTGCTAGGCGGGGTAGGGCAATGCCCATCCAATTTTTTAACAAACTCTTCAGCCTTTCTGGTCCAGCTATGGCAAATCCATAAAGAGCTAGGGTTGATGGACCTGCTACTTGGAAGATAATTATCTTGTCTATGTATTGTGCGGCGGTACCGATTAATCCTGCTCCAGTGATGTGGAAAGCTGTTCTACGTAGTTCCCCAATTTCTTTTTGAGATGGGACAGTCTTATCGATATTTTTTGTAGCATAAAGATAGATGATGATATTTGGTAAGATAGATATGACAGTATAAACAGTAATGAGAATGATAATTTTGTCGGTAAACAGAAGAGTGATTACTATAGAAATAGTTCCTATTAGTGTTGTGATACTTGCTAATTTTGTCAAAATATCAAAACGTTTTCTTCCCATAAAGATTTGTACATATATATGAAAAGCTTCAGCTAATGGATAAGCTATCGCTAGGAGCGTTAGTGATCCAGCGAATAGTGAGTTTCCTTTGTACCAATAATACGTAGCAGCTGATAGTACTGTTGCTATTGCGATTAGATTGTATTTGAGTTGAAGTTGTAGAGCTTCAGGTATGATATTTTCACGTCCCCTAGCAACAGCTCTAAGTACTCCTGTGCCAGTACCGGATAAGGTTAAGAAAGAGAGAGAAGTGCCTAGAGACATGAGATAGATGTAAGTACCATAACTTTCGCGAGAGAGGAGATTGCCGTAAGCAATCATAGTGACAATGGACGCGATGGTTCCAACGGCGAAGGAAAGGGTGGTCCATAAACTGCCTTTGGCTAAATAAACCAAGTCGAGTTTGAAGATATGCTCGCTAGAGCGAAGGAGATTAAAGGCCCTACTTTTTAAGCTTTTCATATGCTCTTACTATGTTAGGATAACACATATGAATAGTCTAAAAAACTTCATTATTGATGTTGACGGGGTTTTCACTACCGGACAATTTATTTATACAAAAGAAGGGAAAATTGCCAAAGTTTTTGGTGCCCACGACAATGATGGCATCAAGATGTTGAAAGGTAAGATCAATATACAAGTAATCACTGCAGATAAGCGTGGTTTTGATATTACATATAAGCGTATCTCTGATGATATGCATTTGAAACTAGAATTAGTTAGTGAGCAAGATCGCTTATCTTGGTTAGAAAAAAGTTTTAATTTAAAAGAATCTATCTTTATGGGGGATAGTATTAATGATGCAGAGATTTTCCCACACATGGCTTATAGCATTGCTCCAGCCAATGCTTTTTTCCTCGCACGAGACAAAGCAAGTTTTGTTACCACTCATCGATCTGGAGAGGGGGCTGTAGCAGAAGCATGTCTACATATTATAGAAAAATTTTCTTTATAGATGGAGCTAAAATATAACTTAGAATATTTGTGCAAGATTGGTAATAATAGGGTATGCTGTTTGTGTTAGAATGTTGATTATGAGAAAGTCGAAATACACTAAAAAGACACCCGTTAAACCTTCCTTCCATGGTTACCTTAAGAGTATTTTCCTTGAGATGGATCAGGTGATGTCAAAAATAGAAGATAAGGAAGTTCAAGTTTTTATAAAAGAGTTAATAAAAGCTAAGACGGTTGTAGCCGTTGGAGCCGGTAGAGTGGGTATGGCGGCTAGAGGATTTGCTATGAGGTTGGGTCATTTTGGATTTAAAACATACACACTAGGTGATTCAACAGTCCCGGCTTTAAGGAAGGGAGATCTTTTATTGGTGTGTTCCGGTTCAGGCGAGACACAGACTATTTTTGAATTATCAAAAATAGCTAAGAATAATGGGTCTAAGGTGGCATTGATTACAGGTAACAGAGACTCTCGTATTGGTAAGATCGCCGATGTTGTAGTTGAGTTGAAAGCTCCTTCTAAGACAAAGAAAGTGGACGGTTTTAATTCCATTCAACCCATGACTACATTGAATGAGCAGTGCCTCAGTATATTTTTTGATACAGTAGTTCTTCTCATGATGCATTATCTTGGAGAGACTCATGACACTATGTGGGCACGTCACTCTAATTTAGAGTGACCATATAAGTATGAAATGGTTTAACAAAGAGAATCCTTACTTCCTAAGTGCTTCATTGATTTGTGGACATCCACTAGAACTGGTTTCTGATTTAGAGTCTTTAAAAAAAGCTGGTATAGATTCTTTACATTTTGATGTAATGGATGGTCAGTTTGTCCCGCGATTAGGACTATACCCAGAGATGTTGAAAGCTATTACTTCTGCTACAAATATACCGGTTGATGTGCACCTGATGATAGATTCTCCCGAAAAATATATTCCCGTTTTTGTCGATAGTGGGGCTGATCTTATATCTTTTCATATTGAGGCCGTCGATGATGTTAAGTCTGTGGTTAATATGGTTAAGAGTGCTGGATTGAAAGTCGGGGTAGCTTTAAAGGTAGAAACACCGCTCAGTGCTCTTGATTTGGTTATGGAAGATATCGATTTGGTTATGCTTATGGGTATTCACCCAGGTATTCTGGGACAGAGACTTATTCCAGGAACATTAGATAAAATTTCTGAGACGAGAGATAAGTTTAAACATCGACCAGAAGTTATTATTGAAATAGATGGAGGAGTGACTCCAGAAACTGCTCCAGAGATGATTATGCGCGGAGCACATCTTTTGGTGTGTGGTACTGGTACTATTTATCGACCGCATGAAGACACCTTGGAAAACAAAATTAGTTTACTCAGAGGTGAGATAGATAGAGCAATTCATGCGGTATAAAGTTCTTATTACCACTTCGGGTACAGGTTCTAGGCTCAAGGAGTTGACCTCCTTTACCAATAAGTCCTTGGTCCGTATAGGTGGCAAACCAGCAATCTCACATATCGTAGAGGGCTATCCGGTTGAAACTCAATTTGTTGTAACTTTAGGACATTTTGGAAATCAAGTGAAAGATTTTCTATCCCTAGCATATCCTGAGAGGCATTTTGAATATGTAGAAGTTAAGAATTTTGAAGGTCCGGGTTCAAGTTTGGGTAGGTCCATGCTTGATGCACAACATCTATTGCAATGCCCTTTTATATTTCACGCCTGTGATACCATCGTCTCTCAACCGGTACCTCATCCAGATAAGAATTGGATTGGTGGTTTTAAGGGAAATGATACTTCTCAGTATGCATCTTGGATGGTACGTGAAGGTAGATTATCTCTTAACGAGAAGGGGTCGGATAATGCCGACTACCTTCATATTGGGTTGGTTGGTATCTATGATTTTAAGATATTTTGGGAATCTCTAGCGGATCTTTTTGTAAAGAATCCTGCTAATCATACTTTGAATGATTGTCAGGCACTTTCTAAAATGATTGAAAAAGGTTCTGCTGTAGATATGGTCGAGTTCTTGTCATGGTATGACATTGGAAATGTTGAAGCACTTGGAAACGCTAGGCTGGCCACAAGTGGTTCCCCAGAAGACTTATATAAGGTTGGTGAATCGATATTTGTTTTTGATGGTTTTGTTATTAAGTTTTTTGCAGATGAGAAAATTGCTCAAAATAGAGCAGAAAGAGGGCGGTTATTGGAAGGTTTTGTGCCAAAGATAGAAGGATCAAGAGGTAATTTCTATAGGTATAAATTTGTCGAAGGAGATTTGTATGCCAACGTAGCACAACAGAAGGATTTTAAGGAATTTTTAGAATGGACTCAAAATAATTTTTGGCGAGATGAGTTTAAACTGGAAAGTAGTAAGTTTAAAGAAATTTGTCACTCCTTCTATTTTAGTAAAACTCATAAGAGAATCAATCAGTTCTTACAAGATAATAATCTTGTAGATACTGAACATATTATCAATGGAGAAAAAATTCCTTCTATTGGTGATAT
>CAYFZH010000011.1:0-21871 GCA_964347785.1 uncultured Candidatus Saccharibacteria bacterium | reverse complement strand
GTTTACCATTTCATCACTCCGGCGTCTACCATAGAATAACACAAAATAACTTTTATAAAAAAGCTAGACTTTTAAACTTAAATCATTAAAGTGGGTATCGGAAAGGTGGTGATATTTCGTGCCTATCAAAAAGGGTGCAGATCGAGTGGTGGTACTTCTACCAGCTCTCGGGTTGGTAGTGAAGCTGCCAATCATTCGCGTCGTGCGTTTCCTCCATAGTTTCGCTGGTTGTTTTAAAGACAGGAGGTTTGTACTCAAACGACTGTGGATGGGTGTGGAAACTCCCGTGTCTTATCACTTCGGTTTTCGAGGGATGCTCTTCAAAGGGCTTCACGCAAACTGGTGCGAGTTCTGGTTCTACTGGCGTACGCGGAATGCGTTTCTCCAGCCGACGTACTTTTCTTTCTTTGGACTCCTTAACATACAGCAGATGGGTGAACCCTGCCTCTTGGATGATGTGGACGTCTGGTCTCAGCTAAGTGGGCTGACAAAAAGAGATGTGTGGAAGGATAGCCATCACTTCGCCAATGCGAGTAATTTCGGATTCTGGAATGGCAAGTTCCGAATGTTTGACTACGGTAGTAAAGCTAGCCGTGAGGTGGCGGCACTTCATGGGGCTTATATCGTAGAACATTTCGACCCAACGTATAGTTGGGAAGAAGTGAAAAAGAGACTGATAGCTGAGAAGGAGAAGAAGATTGATTGAGGACGACTACCTTATGGGGTGGTCGTCCCTTTTGTTTATCCAAGATTTTTGTTGTGTTAGAATTGACCCATGTCGCAATTCTACAACGATGCTATTTTCTGGATTGAGGTAGATAAGATTAAGCCGAACCCTTACCAACCTCGTCGCGACTTCGATGAGACACAGCTCAGGAGTCTCGCAGACTCTATCCGCCAGTACGGTGTGCTTCAGGCACTTGTTGTCACTCGTAAGGAGTTCGAGAAGCCGGACGGTGGTCTCGCCACAGAGTACGAGCTCGTAGCAGGTGAGAGACGTCTACGTGCCTCGAAGCTCGCAGGTCTCACACAGGTCCCAGCTCTTATCCGCACAGCCGAGGATACAGACCTGATGAAGCTCGAGCTCGCTATCATCGAGAACATCCAGCGCGAGGATCTCTCGCCGGTAGACCGTGCACGCGCTTTCGAGCGTCTGGCGAAGGAATTCAGTCTCACCCACGCCGAGATCGGCAAGAAGGTGGGCAAGAGTCGTGAGTATGTATCGAACACTCTCCGTATCTTGATGCTTCCAGAGTTTATCCTCACTGCACTCTCCGAGGGTAAGATATCCGAGGGTCACACACGACCACTTATGATGCTCATCGACAGACCGCAGGAGCAAGAAACCCTTTTCAAAGAAATAATATTCAAGAAGCTCAATGTCCGCGAGGCAGAGCAGATTGCGCGAGGTATCGCCGTTGAGCGTGCAAGGAAGCTTGTGGATCAGGAGCTCGTGGAACTCGAAGGTCAGCTGAAGGAAAGGTTGGGTACCAGAGTCCGTATCGAGAAGAAGGAGGACGGAGGTATCGTGAAGATAGACTTCTTCAACAAGGACGACCTACGTGCACTCCTAGAGCGTTTCCACACTGAGTCTAGTATCCACAGCACTCCTGCGGAAGTTGTGGTGGAGGAAGCTAAGCCTCTCACCGAAGAGGAGAAGGTCCTCGCCGAAGATGTACCGAAGGAAGACGAAGATGAGTCTCTCTACTCTGTTTCTAATTTTTCTATTTAGAGTCTATTTATAGAGGTATTTTGACTGCTGAAGAAAGTCCTTGACTTTTATATAAATTTGTGCTAGGATAAAGATATTACAAGTTCGGTTTTGCGGCCACCTTAGTGCCGTGAGGAGAGTGCCATGAAAGTTTCAACCCAGATCGGGATCATTCTCACAGTGTTCGCTGTCAGTGCCGTCGCCCATTTCGTCGGGCGTGCGTACTCGGCAGAGATCACGGCCCTCCTTTTCCAGTAGGGAGGGCGAAACGGGGCGGACACTGACTAACGTCGGTGCCCGCCCTTTTCTTATTTCTTATCCAACTTGTGCGGATTGTGATTCGGACAGGTCTTGTCTGAGCATCGCTCTGGGATTGTCTTTGTACCCTCCATCATAAGTGATCCACATATTTTACAAAGGTTACCAGTAGGCTTGGCCTTGATAGCGTACTTACAATCAGGATAGTTGGAGCAAGAGTAGAAGACTCCGAAGCGACCACGACGCTCGGACATGAAGCCCTTCTTGCAGACAGGGCACTCGACTCCGGTCGAGTTAGCTTTGATCTGCTCTTCATCTTTCTTGATATATTTGCATTTAGGGAACTTGGAGCAAGCGGTAAACATACCGAACTTGCCTTCACGAGTGACGAGGTTGCCCTTACCACACTTTGGGCAGAGTTCTCCGGTGTCCTTGGGTCCGGCAAGTTCCTTGCCTTCGAGAGTGCGAGCGCCGTTACAGTCTGGGAACTTCTCACAGGAGTAGAACTTGCCTCCCTTGCTGAGCTTGATAATCATCCCTGCACCACAGACAGGGCACTTCATGTCTTCTGGTGCCTTGCCGAGGTTGGTGAGCTTCTCGATCTTGTCCTTACTCTTCACCTCTTTGAGAAACGGGGTATAGAAATCTGTCAGAGTCTTCTTGTATGATCGGTCGCCACTGGCGATCTCGTCGAGCTCGTTCTCCATCTCGGCGGTGAAGGAGTCGGAGATATAGTTGGCGAAGTTCTCCTCGAGGAAGCTTGAGACCACGTCACCGATGTCAGTGGGGACGAGCGCCTTAGAGACTTTCTCTACATACCCACGGTCCTCCAGAGTCTTGATGATAGAGGCGTAGGTAGAAGGGCGACCGATCCCGCGTTTCTCGAGCTCTTTGATCAGCCCTGCTTCGGAGTATCGAGCTGGTGGCTCGGTCTGCTTCTCTGTGGAGTCTATATTGATAAGCTTCAGAGCGTCGCCCTTCGTAAGCTTGGGTAGGATGACGTCCTCACTAGCAGAAGATGGGTCAGCCTTGATCCACCCGTCGAAGAGTATGCGTGAGCCATTGAGCCAGAAGTCTGGAATTTTTTCTCCATTGATATTGGCGACCACCTTGGTACGCATGACTACAGCATTCTTCATCTGACTCGCGACGGTCCGACTCCAGATGAGCTTGTAGAGTTTCTTCTGCTCATCATTTCCTCCGGCATTCTCGACATTGAGGTGGGATGGGCGGATAGCTTCGTGGGCTTCTTGAGCGTTCTTGCTCTTCTTGGCGAAGACGTGTGACTCGTAGTAGCTCGCACCGAACTTGCTGTCGATGACACTCTTGATCTGAGCACGAGCTTGGGCGCCGAGATTTGTCGAGTCGGTACGCATGTAGGTGATGTGTCCGGCTTCGTAGAGTCTCTGGGCGACAGACATGGTGCGAGAAGGTGACCAGCCGAGTCTAGAGCTCGCAGTCTGCTGGAGAGTGGAGGTGATGAAGGGGGCGCGCGGAGCACGAGCCACTTCTGTTTCCTTGATGTCTGTTACTTCCCATGATCCCTTCTTGCCTTCGGTGAGTATTTTCTCCACCTCCTTCTTGTCTGTAGGCTCGACAGAGCAGGCGAAAGTATTTTTGTTCTTCTGTTTGTCCTCGAGCTCGGCTTCTATAGTCCAGAAGGTTATAGGGGTGAAGGCGCGTATCTCTCGCTCACGCTCCATGATGATGCGGAGAGCGGGGGATTGCACGCGACCAGCAGAGAGTCCGTAGCGGACCTTCTTCCAGATGAGACCCGAGAGATCGTAGCCGACCAAGCGGTCGAGGACTCTGCGAGCCTCTTGGGCTTCTTTGAGATTCTCATCAATTTTTCTCGGGTGTTCGAGCGCTTCCTCTACGGCTTCCTTGGTAATCTCGTGGAAGACGATACGCTTGGGAGACTTGAGACCCACCGCTTCTGCTACGTGCCATGCGATAGCCTCACCCTCTCGGTCGGGGTCTGAGGCGAGGAAGATCTCATCGGCTTTCTTCGACAGAGACTTGATCTCGGAGATCACTTTCTCTTTGCCCTTCACTACTTCGTAGTGGGGGATAAATCCTCCGGGCACGTCGATGGCAGCTTTGTTTGACTTAGGCAGATCACGGATGTGACCGATGCTTGCGACCACGCGGAAATCTTTCCCGAGATATTTCTCGATGGTCTTGGCTTTCGATGGAGACTCGACAATTAATAATTTCATAGCTTGAGCTTAACAAATACTATGGAAAGATTTTATTTGCAAACTTTTGATATAAAAGATAGATTATTTTTAGGAGGCAAGCATGTCTGTGAGCAAGAAGGAATTGTTGCATAAGGCGAGGCTTGCCATATGGTGGGAGACACTTCGTCCACTCGGGCTCTCCTCTCGGGCTTATGAGGCTCTGACCAATGCCGAGATCCCCGATATGGCAAACCTCGTCAGGAAGACTCGTGATGATCTGAGCCGGATTCCGGGTTTGGGAGAGAAAACCTGCAGGGAGATTGAGTTCTCCCTCAAGAGAGTCGGGTTGAAGCTTGGTATGACGACGAACGAGATCATTGGTCTTGCTCGACCAACTTCGACAGAGGGTCTCTGATCTTTGTGGGGCGACGCACTGGCGTCGCCCTTTCTCTTTAAAATGTCTTTCTCACCTCGCCCATTTCTTCTGTGATCAGTCCCTTGATCTCTAGGAGAGAGAGGATAGCAGAAGCAGAGCCAGTATCGAGCTTACTCTTCCTTATGAGAGTGTCTCTATCGAGAGGTGTCTCGAGAAGTTTGATAAAGATTTTCTCCTCTCCAGTGAGGTCTTCTATATCTAGTAGTGTGGGAGCTTCATCTTTTCTTGGTAAACCTAGGAGCTCCAAGAGATCGTTCTTGTCGCGGATGAGAGCGGCGCCGAGGCGGATGAGCATATGTGGACCCTCGGAAGTAGAGGAGTGGATGGGTCCGGGTACGACACCTACTTCTCTATTGTATTCCGTCGCGAGGCGCGAGGTGATGAGAGTGCCAGACTTCTTCTCCGCTTCTATAACAAGAGTTACATGACACATCCCAGCCATGATCCTATTTCTCCGAGGGAAGGCCCAGACTCCAGAAGGCATCAGGTCATCGTACTCACTCATGAGACCTCCGCCATTTGCCACTATCTCATCTGCGAGTCCTGCGTGAGAGCGTGGGTGGATCACTTTCCTGTCCAGACCTGACCCAGGGATGGCGAGAGTTTGGAGACCAGTACGTATGGCAGCGCGGTGAGCGATGGAGTCTATGCCGAGTGCGAGTCCTGAGACTATAGTGACCGGTTCTCCTGCTAGGCCAGAGATGAGAGACTCGCAGACTTCTCGTCCGTAGGGGGAGAACTTGCGTGCACCGACGATAGCGAGGAGCTTGTTGCCGACAGTAGGTAGCTTACCCTCGTAGCGGAGTTGTCTCGGAGGCTCAGGAATCTCCTTGAGGAGTTCAGGGTATTCGTCTGGCGATAGCGCGCGAATCATTGTATATTATTCTAACGTAAGTCAACGAAATGTTAGATATCAAATTTATCAAAGAGAACAAGGATCTAGTGGTCGCTGCGGCGAAGAACAAGAACCGCGAGATAGACGCAGACCGGATCATCCTTATATCAGATGAGCGCAAGCGTCTGCGAGGCGAGATAGATCTTATCAACCAGAAGAGGAAGGAAGCTGCCAATGCTCGCGACATCGCTCTCGGCACGCAACTCAAGACTGAGTTAGAACAACTCGAGAAGGACTTCGCCGAGGTCGACAAGGAGTTCGTTTCCCTAATGCTCAAGGTGCCCAACATTTACTCTGCCGACACTCCAGTGGGTAAAGATGAAGGAGAGAACAAGGTTGTGAGATCTTGGGGAGAGATTCCCCAGTTCGACTTCGCTCCCAAGGAGCATCACGAGATCGGCAAGGCACTCGGAGTGATAGACACCGAGACAGCAGGAGAGGTTTCTGGTTCTCGCTTTACTTACCTCAAGGGCTCTCTAGTTCTCGTCCAGTTTGCTCTTATCCAATTTGTTTTGAAGATGCTTGTGGAGAAGGGATTTACTCCCGTCATCCCACCTGTGTTTATCAAGCCTGCTGTGCAGAACAGGATGGCGCGCTTTATGACCCCAGAGGATCACTATATGTTCCCGAACGACGACCTCATGCTCATCGGTAGTGCCGAGCACACGCTAGGTCCGATGTATATGGACAAGATTCTAGAAGAGAAGGATTTGCCGATCCGTATGGCCGGGTACTCTACTGCCTTCCGCCGAGAGGCAGGGACTTATGGCAAGGATACGAGTGGTATCTTACGTCAGCACCAGTTCGACAAGCTCGAGATGGAGTCCTTTACTCTCCCAGAAGAGTCACTCAAGGAGCAGGAGCTCCTCGTCAGTATCCAAGAAGAGATCTTGCAAGCACTCAAACTTCCTTACCAAGTGGTTTCGGTTTGTACTGGAGATATGGGCTTCCCTGACTATCGTCAGATAGACATCGAGACGTGGATGCCAGGGCAAGGTAAGTATCGCGAGACTCATAGTGCAGACCATACGGGTAACTTCCAGTCACGTCGCCTGAATACTCGAGTCAAACGCGCTGACGGTTCTATCGAGCCCGTGCATATGAACGACGCTACCGCTGTGGCTATCGGTCGTACTCTCATCGCTATCATCGAGAACTACCAGCAAGCTGACGGCTCGGTCCGTATCCCAGAAGCTCTCTTGCCTTATATGAACGGATTAACAGAGATTAAAGCGAATTAGGGATGAAGATTGTCTCGACTGGCAAAACTCTTTCTTCTTTCGAATACCACGAGAAGAGGGTCAAGGCTCGTCGCAAGAAGGTGGCACTCATCTCTTCGCTTGTGGTCGTTGTCTTAACTCTACTCGTTTTCTTCTTGCGCCTTGAGAGCTTGCAGGTGAGAGAGGTACAGGTCTTCGGTGCGGAAGTGACAGGAGAAGAAGTCGTCAGAAGTAAGGTCCTAGAATCTATCTCGGGCTACCTGCTCTGGGTTATCCCACACAGTAACTCTCTTATCTATAGAGGAGGACAGATTGAGAGAGAGTTGGCTTCGAGGTTTCCACGCTTCAGCTCTGTTTCTGTCTCGCTTGAGAACTTCCAAGTTCTAGATGTCGAGGTGATAGAGCGTGAGCCCTTTGCTCTGTATTGTCGCCCTTTTGTTCAAGAGCTTGATGGGGTACCGTGCTACTTCCTCGATGAGACTGGCTTTATCTTCGATTTCTCTCCAGCTTTCTCTGAGGGTGTCTATGTGATCTACTCCTCGACTTTGTCAGTAGATGAGCCTTTGGGTACTGCGTATTTACCGCCTGATGAGTTCAGGAAACTTTCCAGATTTGTAGAATCTCTGAAGGGTCTCAAACTTTCTCCACTTTCTCTTGAGATGAATGAAGAAACCTTCGTCGTGAAGCTACCTCGTGGAGCAAAGATCTCTTGGTCTCGGCAAGATACACTAGACCACGTGCTCTCAAACTTAGAATCTTTTCTCAATAGCCCTGCGATCAAGGCTCAGAGTGATTTCTTGGAGAAGTTTAGTGAGCTAGACTTCCGTACCGACGATAAAGTATTCTACAAGTTCCGTGAATAAAGGCTTTTGGGATAAATTAAAGAAACCTATTTTCGTATTGGCGCCGATGGCAGATGTCACCGACGCTGCCTTCCGTCGTCTCATCGCCAAGTATGGTAAGCCAGATGTCACTTGGACAGAGTTTGTCTCAGCCGATGGTTTGGCACTTGCACCGGAGGAGGGCAGACAGAAGCTCTTGAGAGATCTCTTGTATATCGAGGCGGAGAGACCGATAGTGGCACAGTTCTTTACCGCATCTCCAGAGAATATGAAGAAGGCTGCTGAGCTTGCGCGGGAGCTTGGCTTCGACGGTGTCGACATCAATATGGGCTGTCCAGACAAGAGTATTGAGAAGCAGGGCGCAGGTGCCGCGATGATGAAGAACCCAGCTCTTGCTAGAGAGGTGATCCGTGCTGCCAAGGAGGGTGCGGGGGATTTACCTGTATCAGTCAAGACTCGCATCGGCTTCAACAAGGTGGAGCTCGAGACTTGGCTTCCCGAGATATTGAAGGAGGAGCCCGCAGTAGTGACCATCCACGCTCGGACAAGGAAGGAGATGAGCAAGGTTCCTGCACGTTGGGAGTTTGTCCGGCGTGCAGTCGAGATCCGAGATGAGATGCAGAGTAAGACTCTTATCTTCGGCAACGGAGATGTCGTAGATTTAAATGACGCTCGAGAGAAGGTCAGAGAGACTGGGTGTGATGGTGTGATGCTGGGCAGGGCGATCTTTGGCAACCCGTGGCTTTTCAAAGACGACCACGTTCCGTCTTTGAAGGAGAAATTATCTGTACTTATAGAACACACAGAGCTCTTCGAAGAACTTCTGGGTGATCTCAAGAACTTCGCTATTATGAAGAAGCATTTCAAAGCATATATAAACGGTTTCGACGGAGCTTCTGATCTTAGGAGTCATCTTATGGAGACGGCAACGGCTTATGAGGTTAGACAAGCCATCGAGAGATTCTTGGAGAAGGGTAGTTAGGATGGGGCAAAGCCCTTTGACATTCTTCTCTATTTGTGATAATAAGATGGCAGTAAGCAAACCGTTCTTTCAAGGAGAATTCAATGCGCAAGAGCATCGTGTGCATGGCGCTCTGCGTCATGTTGGTCGGTTTGGTAAGTGCGGGCTGTCAGAAGGTCAACATAACGGGTCCTTCGGATCCCGATCCGGATCGGAACCCTGGACCAGAGACGAGAGTCTCTGTGACGAGTGTCACTGTCTCGCCAGTGAGTGTCAACCTGACGCTCGTGCGGTTGGCGGACGGTGTCTCGTGTACGGCGACACAGATGTTTATCGCCACGGTCTCGGGTGACTCTGTCACTCAGACAGTGACGTGGCGTCTGTCAGGGACTGTTGCTGGGGCTTCGGTCTCGCCGACAGGGCTCTTCACCGCTTCGGCGACGACGCCGACAGGTACGGTGAGAGTCATCGCTACCTCGACGCAGAACATCGCACGATCTGGGGAAGCCTCAGTGAACGTGGTGAACTCGTGCGCAAGTGGTGGAGGGACGCCGAGCAATCTGCCGAGAGCCACGCTTGACGCAACTCCCTCGACGATTCGCCTCGGAGACTCTACTCGCCTTTCGTGGGATTGTGATGGGACGAACTCCGTCTATTACGAGAGTGTTTCGGGTAACGTGGTCATCAGTACTCGTCAGCGGGATCACCAGTCGGTGAACCCGACTGTGACCACTACGTATCGTCAGTCGTGTGTAGGCACGGGTGGTACGAGTTACAACACACGGACGGTGACCGTGCTACCCAGCACTGATCCTCCTCCTGGGACGGGTGGTACGACCCCTGGTGGCACTACCGGCGGTACGACTCCTGGGACAACTCCGGGCGGTACGACTGGCGGAACCACTCCTTCGGGTGCGAGGGTGATCGTTCTTTCACCATCCGATAGGACTGTGACCATGGGGTCAACTCTGACGCTGAGTGTTACTTGTACGGTGGGTGGTGTGGCTGTCTCATGTACGCCCATCTACACCTCATCAGCGCCGAGTAACTTCTACGTCAACCAGACAGCTGGTACGGTGACATTCATCAGCACTGGTGCAGCTCAGATCTGCGCAGTGTGGACTGGTGCGACGCCGTCGTGCCGTAACTACACTGTGAACTAGTCTTCTTTCATCAAGGGTCCCCGACGCATATAGCGAAGGGGACCCGATTTGTTATACTACTTTCTATGAAGAAGTCTGAATCCTCTGGAGTCCTATATCGCAAGTATCGTCCACAAGAATTTGCTGACGTTATTGGACAGGACCATATAGTGAAAGTTCTCGAAGGTGCTCTCAAGCTGGGCAATGTCGCTCATGCGTACCTCTTCTCTGGTACTCGTGGTACGGGCAAGACTTCGCTCGCGCGTATCCTCGCGCGAGCCGTAGGTACATCAGCCAACGATCTCACCGAGATGGATGCCGCGAGTAACCGTGGTATCGACGATATCCGAGATATCCGTGAGTCGGTCAACACTTTGCCATTTGAATCCAAGTACAAGGTCTACATAATCGACGAGGTGCATATGCTGACCAAGGACGCTTGGAACGCTTTTCTCAAAACTCTCGAGGAGCCACCAGCACATGTGGTCTTTATCCTCGCCACCACCGAGCTCGAGAAGGTGCCCGAGACAGTTGTCTCTCGTTGTCAGACATTTACTTTCAAGTCGCCGAACCTCTCTATCCTCAAGGATTTCGCATTGTCTGTGGCGAAGAAAGAGGGTGTCACTCTCGAGCCTGCTGCTGCAGAGCTTGTGGCACTTCTGGGTGACGGATCCTTCCGTGACGCGCACGGTATACTCGAAAAAGTTTTGAGTTCTACTTCTGATAAGAAGATTACTCGCAAGGAAGTCGAGGTGGTGACCGGTGCGCCGAAGGCAGAGTTGGTCCAAGATATCTTGAGTGCTGTAGTGGAGAAGAACTTAGAGAAGGGGCTCAAGGCAGTGGGGAAGGCGGGTGAGGCAAATGCCGATATGAAGCTCTTCGCCAAGCTAATACTCGAGCGACTGCGCTTCCTCTTCCTCCTGCGTCTCAAGGCTGGGATGGATGACTATATATCTAAGCAAGTTTCCGAAGATGACTTTAAATATTTGCAGGATCTAGCAAGTAAGGCTGGTCCAAGTCTTACTTCCGACACTCTGGTCAAGTTTATCGAAGCGTACGAGAACTCTGGTCGCACCTCTATCCCAGAACTGGCTCTTGAGATAGCACTCTCGGAGACAATTTCCACTTAACTGTCCGACAGTTAAGTGGTGAAGGTTTACATTCTGAGTGAAGATGTTACTATGCCTGTCAGTAAGCACACCGCTTATATTTATCCGCGTTTCGCGTAAGCGGGACTAACCTAACAAAAATGGACGAACAGAATGTAAATCCTCAGGATGTTGATGTCACAGTAGACACAGCTCCTGTCGCTCCCGAAGTTGTCGCTCCAGTTGCTCCAGAAGTTGAGGCAACTGTAGAGGCTCCAGAAGTTGCTCCTGAAGTAGCTCCCGAAGCTCCTCAGGCATAACTCTCAAAAAGACCCCCGATCGGGGGTCTTTTTGTATGATCGACTTCTTAACTTTATCCACACTCGTATCTATTCTGAACTTCTTGAGAACATTAGAATAGATATATGAAAAATTTTAGAAGAATAGAGAGGGTAGTGAAGGGTTTCGCCAATCACAGAAGAATTGAGATTCTAGAACTTCTAGCGAAGTCACCTGAACTCTCTGTGGCAGAAATATCAGATACTTTAAAGATTAATTATAAAACAGGAGCAGATCACATCAGACGTCTTGCTATTGCCGGTATTATTATGAAGAGGAGTGACAATAACAGCGTACGTCAAGCACTTACTGAGAATGGAAAATCTATTCTGAAGTTCTTGAGAACATTAGAATAGAAATTTTAAGATTGGACTATAATAAAAGTATGAGCAGAAGGTGGCTTGTCTTGGTCGCAATATTTCTCCTTCTGGGTCCTTTTTCTGCTTTGGCAGAAATTTCCTCTCCTTATGTGGTCGATGAGAAGTCACAAGTGCTCTTCGGCGACAGTGTGGAGATCGTCGCCACTTCTACGTATAAGGGTTTAGAGAATTACACTACGGACTACGTTGGGAACTATCTCCACATTACTTTCTCTTACACTCATCACGGATGTTGTACTGCCAACTATCCTCCTGTCTTGTACGTGACCAACGTAGATCCGACTGCTACGACGAGTAAGACCATAAGGGAGAATGCACGTATCTTCGCCCTCTCGCCTCAACCGACTCATACCACAGGTGTTTATCTCTACGACATTCAGTTCGACTCCACTGGTTATACCGGTGTAGTTACGGCTTCCAGTACAGAGGTGACCAATTTCCACAAAGATATTACTGGTCTGACTACTACCGACTACGTGGCTCTGGCGAACTACTACCCTCGACAGACTCCGATCAATGCGTCTTCCATGTCCTTTACTCCGCTTCTTGTGTATGAAGCCCCAGTGGTCATCACAGCCACCACTACTCCAGTGATAGTCGTGCCGGGGATTATGAGTACAAAATTATACAAAGATGATATTGTCGATGATTTAATTTGGCCTGATACTGTAAAAATTGTTAGTTCTATTAATGATGATTTTTTAGATGTTTTAAAAATGGATAATTATGGTTTTTCAATAAACCCTGATGTTGTAATTGGAAATATTATAAAGAATTTAAATAATGCTGATTATTTTGAAAGTTTATTTAATCAATTTTCTTTAAACAGTTATGACGAAGGTATAGATTTATTTGAGAATCCATATGATTGGCGTTTGGATATAGAATCCACTGCTCTGGAGTTGAAAGAGAAGATAGATGATATAAAAGCTGAAAGGGGCGTGACAAAAGTAAATCTCGTAGCTCACAGTATGGGCGGGTTACTCGTCAAGAAATATTTAAATGAGTTCGGAGGAGATTCGCTCGATAAATTTATTGATATAGGCACACCACATTTAGGTTCTCCATCTGCTTATAAGATTCTAATGTACGGAGATGATCTTGGTGTAAGAAAATTTTTTGGGTTGATTAATATAAATTCTTATCGAATTAAAGAGATTTCTCAAAACATGCCTTCCATTTATCAGCTTTTGCCAAGTCAGAAATATTTCGAAGATGATGGATATTATGTGTGGAATGGTAGTGGGAGCAACAACAGGTTAGATTTCTCAGAGACTCAGGCTTACCTTAAGACAGGTGGACGCAACGAGGCTTTAGTAGATAGGGCAAGTATCTTTCACCAAGAAGTAGACGACATCAACCCTGCTGATTATGGTGTCGAGACATACAACATAGTGGGTTGCGGGGTGCCGACTATTGGACGGTTCTATATCCTAGACGACGATGTGGACCACCCCGTATACAACATCCAGATGGTAGATGGTGACGGTACAGTGCCTCTCTGGAGCGCTGAGTCTATGACAGCGGGCACTACCTACTATGTGAGCGGAGTGCAACACGCAGTGATGCCGAGTGCCTCTGGGGTGAGGGAGCTTGTCTCAGGAATCCTTACTTCTACGAGCACCTTCGACATCTCACCGTACTCAAATCTCTCTACGACTTCTGGTGGGTGTGGGATCCCTGACGGGAGGCTAGTGAGTTTCCACAGTCCTATAGAGCTCCATGTCTATGACTCTTCTGGTAATCATGCTGGTCCAAATACAGATGGTGATATAGAGAATGAACTCTCAGGAGTGGTATACGAAGAGATTGGAGACAACAAGTTTGCCTTCCTACCCAACGGTGCAAATTATACTGTGAGAGGAGTTGCGACAGACTCAGGGACGTTTGATGTCCGTGTCCAAGAGTTGGTTGGCGGGGAAGTGGTCACTACTACACTGTGGACAGATGTGGCTCTGACTCTCTCAACTCAAGTTGAGTTCTCTATAAACTCGGCTACGCCTGCTCAGATCACACTCGACAAGGATAACGATGGAGTCTATGAGTATGCGCTCAACCACTCTGCGCAGATCTTGGGTATCTTGGAGTCCACAGGCAAACTAGAGCTTAGTACAAGCGTAGAGAGTGTTGTCGCTGAGACAAGTTCTAAGTCGTCTACTCCTCCTCCAGAATCCGTCGCCGATGAGACAGAAGAGGAAGAGAAGGAAGTGGGATTAGAGAGTGTGCCCACTCTTCCACAAAATGATGAGACTGGAGTATCGTCGGAGTCGCTTGATACTTCCGAAGCTAAGCAGGAACAGGTGTCACAGGAGAAAGTAAGTAGATACGATAACTTGGCTGTTGTCTATAAGTCTGTGGGGTACAGGTTTCTTATCGGAGTACTTAAGGGGTGGTTGTGGATTATAAGTAAGTTATAATATTTATATATGAAAAAGATTCTTGCATTAGTGGTTGTATTTATTATTGGATTTATTGTCTATATGGCTAATAGTATTAGTTTTGGAAACTCTTGGATTTAATTAAAAAGTCGCCACACCGAGGTTGGTTGTTCGGTGGGCGACTTCAGTTGGGCTTGTTTGAGGGTGCCCTCTTGAGAAACTCAACGAGGATAGAGTTATAGACCTCCATCCAGCGGCTTGCCCACTCCGTGTGGTCTCCACCGATCTCATCGAGCATGTCCTCTGTCTCTTGGTTTGCGATAACCACTGCCCAACCTTGTTCAAGATTGATTCCAGATCTTCTTGGTTTCCTTGGTCCGAGCATCGCTTACCTCCTATGTACGATAATGTGGCAAAGAGGTGTGGAAGTCAAACCTTGGGTTATAATAAATATTGTAGAAACTAATTTAAATTTATGGCGAAAGGAAACAACAGACAACAAAAGAAGGTAAAGAAACCAAAGCAGGATAAGAAGAAGTAGAGACCCTACTTTAATTTTGGAAGGAGTTCACACGAGCGTTCTATTATCCTATCTCCTATCCTTCTCCAGTCGAAATATTTTTTGACCTCTCTTGGGTCTATCAGTTTTATTTCTGTAATAGATCCAGCAGGATCTGAGACAAAAGGTCCGTATGGTTCGACAATAGCCACATATCTTAGTTGGTAGATTGCCTTCCCATCCCTAGTATCTATCACCTTTTGGTATCCTACGGGTAATTTCTTGATCACTTTCATGTTTGATTCCTCTTGGATTTCTCGTTCGAAGGTTTGGTCGAAAGTTTCTCCTGCTTCTATCGTTCCGCCGATCAATCCCCAGTTTTGTTTGACTCCTCCGTATCCGATAACTATCTTGTCTCCGCAGAAACATACTCCATAAGTTTGTCTACATTGTTCTACTGGCAATATAGAAAAATCATCACAATCTGAATACTCAAAGATATATTTGACCCCTGATTTACCAATGTATTCTTCGATGATAGATTTCATAATTTGGGCTGCTGGACTTGGATTCGAACCAAGATACTCGCCTCCAAAGGGCGATGTCCTACCATTAGACGATCCAGCAATTCCCTCCAAATCTATCAGAAAAAGCATCATTTTTCCACGTGTTAGTCTTCTGGTCGGTAATTTTCTAGTATAATTTCAAACATGCATTTCAAATCGAAAAAGACTTCGCTCGTAATCCTAGGTCTAGCATCGCTCGTGTGCTCGAGGTTTATCTTCTCTCTTATCGATGATCCAGAGGGACCCAATCTACTCATAGTTGTGGTACTGGCGACTGTAATATTCTCTGTATCCTTAGGCGTTTTACAGCTGTGGTATCATAAACAGTGAATTATTATTTGATTTAATCTTAGGTATTTTATGATCACAATCTTAGTACTTGCTCTCGTTGGTACAGTTATCGGTGCGGTAGTGGGGACCTTCTGGTACTCGAACGCCACTCCAATGGGGAGGATCCACATGCAGTATCTCGGCTTCGACAAGCTCTCAGCAGATGAGCAGAAGAGGAAGATCGAGGAGGCGAAGCCTAAGATGCCAAAGATGTATGCTGCGCAGATGGCTCTCTCGCTCCTCACATCCTTCGCTACTGTCTTTATCATCACTATGAGCGTGCAGAACGGTTTGACCTTATCTATGGCGACCACGTTTGTCATCTTCAACTGGCTTTGCTTCGTAGTTCCTATTGTCGGTTCAAGTATTCTCTGGAGTAACTGCGACAGGAGTATCGCTTGGAAGAAATTTTTCTCCGATATCTCTTCGAACCTTGTGACTATCCTCATCATCGTGCTGATGACGAGTTTGTTTGTCTAGTATCGTTGTGTCCATGAAGATGAAGAAGGTCGTCTCTGTAAGCGATAAGATGCAGAAGAAGTATCGCTATACTCTGGTGGAGCCAGAAGGCAAGAATTTCTCACCGGACTTCAGACCAGAGCTCACTCCCAAGCAGATGCTCAGACTAGGAGTCTTTGGCGGGAGGTATATGAGGGATTGCCGGAAAGAGTTCCCAGAAGATTGGTTTGTGCGGGCGAGACTTCTACCAGAAGGTGTGCATGGTCATGACAAGAAGCTCAACTTCTTCGGAGTTGACGCCTCACAGTCACTGGAGATCTGGCAGAAGAAGGGTTGGATACACGAGAGCGATCCGCGAGGATGGTTCCAGTGGTACTGTCGCTACTATTTGGGCAGACGTTTGCCGGAGGAAGATGCAAGGCAGATCAAGCGTTGGCGAGCGATCCGGAGGCACGTCACACAAGTGGCGAAGAATTGTCGAGCAGGAGATGTCCACTGTCGCCCCAAGCAACGCCAAGCTCTGCTCCACTGGGCGTATGATAGTCGAGTGATCTAACTCGTGTGGTAAAATAGTTTAAATAATATGAAGAGAAGTTATAAACTCATCATCTCTCTAGCGCTACCGCAGATCGTGGGATTCGCTGGGGCCTTCTTCACCACTCCGAGTGTAGACGGCTGGTACTCGACTCTAGTGAAGCCGGAGCTGAACCCACCGAGTTGGATCTTCGCTCCCGTGTGGACACTGCTCTACCTTATGATGGGCTTCGCCTTCTATCTCGTCTGGAGTAACCATTCTGGTGTTCTTGAGAACTTGAGAATAAAGAAGTTGGGGATGATATCGTGGTGGGTGCAACTGTGTCTCAACGGTGTGTGGTCCATATTTTTCTTCTCTTTACATAACCCGGCACTCGCTCTCGTCGATATCGCTTTGCTCTGGGTGGCTATTGTCGTGACTATCAAACTTTTCTACAAACTTTCTCGCACGGCTGCGTGGCTACTCTTGCCTTACTTACTCTGGGTCAGCTTCGCTACGTATCTCAACTATAGTATCTGGGCTTTGAACTAATTAACAAAAATAATTTCAGTATTTGACTAGTTTGTTTCAGTATTGTATTTTAGGCTTAGAACATAACAAAAAGAGAGGAGAGTCTCGATGAGGCGAATGGAGTTCCTGACGGCGGCGGAGAACAAGGAGAGCTTCCTGCGCAGAGTGGCACGCTACTATCCGACACTCGACTGGCGTTACAAACTGATCGAGAAGGCCTACAACGATGCACACGATGCATTCCAAGGGGTCTATCGTGACGACGGCGCGACTCCCTACTTCACCCACATCCTCGCGGTGGCACTCATCCTCCTCGACTATCTGCGGGTACGGGATCACGAGATGATCGTGGCGGCACTTCTGCACGACATCGTCGAGGACAAGCCTGAGTGGACTATCGAGCGGGTGAGGAACGAGTACGGAGATCAGGTGGCGTATCTGCTCGAGTACTTGTCCAAGGAGTTCGAGTACACAGACAAGGTCGAGAGGGAGCGTGTGTACCATACGCGCTTCGAAACTGCTCCGCGAGGTTTCTTCCTCATCAAGCTTGCGGACCGCTTCCACAATCTCTACACGCTCTGGGCGTGTGACATTGGGAAGCAGAGGCGTAAGGTCGAGGAGACCAAGCGTTACTACCTCCCGTATGCGGAGAAGCACCAGATCCTCATCCATGAGCTCGAAGAGGCGATTAAGAAGATCGAGCAGGGGTGGGCGAAGAAGGTTTAGTTACAGGGTCGGCTTGCACTCGCAAGCCGACCCTTCGTCCGTCTAGTGTTCATATTTTCTAAATCTTACAGAGATGATAATCTGGTAGAGGAAAGGATAAACAGGAGAACACAATGTCACTAACACTGCCCAAGAGAGTGCCCGAAGTCGGCTTCTACTACCACTACAAGCACGACCCAGCTGGTCCTGTAGACAACTACGCATACGAGGTGCTGGGGGTCGGCTTCCACACCGAGGACAACTTCCGAGAGGGAGAGGCACACTTCGTGATCTACCGCCCGCTCTACCCGTCCTCTGTCTACAAGGCTGAGCAGAAGCTCGTAGTGCCTTGCTTCGACGCTCGCCCGCTTGAGATGTGGATGGGGCAGGTAGAGAAGGATGGGGTGCGTATCCCTCGCTTCACCAAGATCACTGACCCAGCTACCATCTCTGAGCTCGGAGATATTCGAGACGAGATTTACAAGTAGTCTTAGCCCAGCCACTAGAAAAGTGGCTGGGCGTTCTGTTTTGTACTTTGCTTAATTTTGTGTGATTATTTTGGTAAATTATGAAAAAGATTCAGAGATGCCCTTGGACAGGAGCCGACGAGCTGATGGTCAAGTACCACGACGAGGAGTGGGGGAGACCGGTACACGATGACCAGAAGCTCTTCGAGTTCCTGATCCTCGAGAGCTTCCAAGCGGGGCTCTCGTGGAGGACGATACTCCACAAGCGAGAGAACTTCCGCAAAGCGTTTGCAAACTTCGATCCCAAGAAAGTAGCGAAGTTCGATAAGAAGAAGTTCGACACCCTGATGCAAGACGCAGGGATAGTGAGAAATAGGCTGAAAGTTCTGGCGGCGATTAATAACGCCCAGAAGTTTCTAGAGATACAGAAAGAGTTCGGATCATTTGATAAATATGTTTGGAGCTTCTCCAAGGGTAAGCGGGTGATCAATAAGTCCAAGAGTCTCGGGCAGATCCCTACTCGCTCCACTCTCTCGGACACTATGAGCAAGGATATGGGTGAGCGTGGCTTCAAGTTCCGCGGGACGACTATCTGCTACGCCTTCATGCAAGCAGTCGGCATAGTGGATGACCATGTGGTGGGGTGTCCGTGTAAGGGCTAGGTGACCCACTGTATAATGCGGTGATGGCGAAGGTAAGAACTATTTTGCATATGGATGGGGATGCCTTCTTCGTCGGGTGTGAGGTGGCCAAGAACCCGAAGTTGAGAGGCTTGCCGGTGGCTACTGGTGAGGAGCGGGGGATAGTGTCTGCACTCTCGTACGAGGCCAAGGCGCTGGGTATCGTGCGCGGGATGCCGATCTACTCACTGAAGAAGAAGTTCCCGAGCGTCGTAGTCTTGCCCGGAGACTATGCTTGCTATGCGCGACTCTCGACAAAGATGTTCGACATCGTGAGGAAGTACTCCGGCGATGCAGAAGAGTACAGTATCGATGAGTGCTTCACTGACCTTACGGGCTTGGATAAGTCATCTAAGATGAGTTATAGAGCAATCGCGGAGAGGATCAAGAAGGAGATCAGAGATGAGCTCGACCTCTCTGTCTCCATAGGTCTCGCTCCGACCAAGGTGCTCGCCAAGGTGGCCTCGAAGTGGCAGAAGCCAGATGGGCTGACGGAGATAACATTGGAAAACGTAACAGACTTCCTCACCAAGACTCCGATAGAGAAGATCTGGGGCATCGGTCCGCGCACAGCAGGGTGCTTGCAGAAGCTGGGGATACAAACCGCACGCGAGTTCGCCAACCGCGACCTCGCGTGGGTGAGAAGCACACTCTCGAAGCCATATGAAGCTATCTGGCGAGAACTGAATGGTGAATACGTGATGACACTCGACACATTGCCGAAGACAGCCTACTCCTCGGTGCAGAAGACGCTGACATTCCACCCTGCGACCAATGACAAGACATTTCTCCTCTCGGAGCTCTCCAAGCATGTGGAGGAAGCTTGTCGCAAGGCAAGGCACTACAACCTCGTGCCGAGGAAGCTCTCCTTCTTCCTCAAGACGCAAAGTTTCGAATACCTCGCCCACACCATAAACCTCTCCTCACCGACCAATGCTCCCGAGACACTCATCGCTCTGGTGCAAGAGCATTTCGAGAAAGTGTGGAGGTCGAGAGTCCTCTTCCGTACCACTGGAGTAGTCCTACAAGAACTCTCTCCGGCTTCTGCTCTGCAGAAGGACTTGTTCGGAGGCACCGAGAGAGCAGGGAAGTTCGAGAGGATACATGGTCAGATAGATGCTCTGGAGACTAAGTTCGGCAAGCGGGTGATCCACCTCGGTTCTACCCAGAAGTCTCTGAAGCGCAAAAAGTCCGGCACCAACTCCGATGATCTAGATCGGGATTTGTTGTTTCTGTGATTTGTAAATTCCTAAAATTTGTGGGATCATTTTGGGCAAGAAACATGGTTTACTCCAAGTCGGTAGCAGGTTTAAGATAGTTCTGACTCAGAGAAGCATATAATTATGAGAATTGGCAAAATACAACTTAAGGAATTTAAGAGGTTTGATGATCTAACCATTTCTTTAGGGAGCAATCCGAAGAAGATTATTGCTCTTGTGGGCCCTAATGGATGTGGAAAGAGCTCAGTCTTCGATGCATTTGAAGAGCTGCTGAAAAACTATAAGAGTGCTAGAAGGAATGAAGAAGTCTCTTTTTTTTCTAAACTATTATATTCAGTCTTACCTAAGAAAACTGATCAGTACGACAGAGATAGAGCTACACAAATTTGGAAAGCCGATGGAACTCAAGAATTTGATAAGAAAAGTTTCTACATTAGAACCGCTTACCGATTTACCTCAAATTTAAAAGTTGAAAGCATTACAGCGCAACCCGACATTATTGACGATCATAACCGTCCTCACAGCTCAAGCGCCCTTGACTCAAGATTGCAAGAAAATTACCCGAGATTACTCGGACAGGTTTATGATGATGTTTTTAAAGATGGAAATAAAACCGGTACCCAAATTCTCGAGGAGAGAGTCGGAAAAATTAATGTCATCCTTGAGAAAATCCTAGACGTTAGAATTACTAACCTTGGAAACATAACCGCAAGAAAGGGGCAGATTTTCTTTGAGAAAGGTTCCTCAAAGGATTTCCCGTACGATAATCTTTCGTCAGGGGAGAAGGAAGTTGTCGATATTATTCTTGATTTGATTGTAAAGACTCCTGAGTACAATGATACGGTTTTCTGTATCGATGAGCCAGAACTACATCTTAATACAGCCATCCAGAGAAAGTTACTTATTGAAATTGAGAAACTTATACCCGACAATTGCCAACTGTGGGTAGCAACTCATAGCATAGGTTTTCTAAGGGCATTACAAGAAGAACTAAAGGATAAATCTCAAATTCTAGATTTCTCGGAGAAGGATTATTTTGAAGGAACTCAACTTTTAGAACCAATAAAGCCCACTCGACAAAATTGGCAAAGAATATTTTCTACAGCTCTTGAGGATTTAACGGGACTTATCGCGCCTAAAAAAATAGTTTATTGTGAAGGAAGAGCAGACCCAGCTCTAGGAGGATTAGAACAGGGGCTGGATGCAAATGTATATAATTCAATATTTGAGGAAGAATTTGGTGATACTCTATTTGTTTCGAGTGGTGGTACTGAAACTCAATCTTATGCAGCCCTTGCTCTTAGAGTTGTATCTAAAGCTTTTTCAGGGGTAAGTATTTTTCTCTTAAAAGATAGAGATGGTATGTCAGATGTCGATAGAAGCGCATTTCTCGCTCTTTCTGTGAATAATAGGATGCTTAAACGCCATGAGATAGAAAACTATCTTCTAGATAAGGAAATTATTGATAAGTTCGCATCCGCTAACGGTAAATCTCTTTCAGACTCGGCATATTCTGCCATTGTGACTGATCCAATAATGCAGGATTTGAAGAATGGCTCAACAATTGCCGATCTTAAGACACTATCAGACTATAGGGGTACTAATTCAGACTTCAAACTAGAACTCTCCAAATACATAAGTTCAGATACGGCAATATACAAAGAGTTAAAAGATACAATCTTTTAAAAACCAGCCGTCTAGATGGCTAGTAAAAATTATCCAGTTTGTAAATCCTTAAAATTTGTGGGATAGTTGGGCAGTGATATTTATGAAAACCATTGAGGAACTGAGTAGAAAAGTGGTGGAGTTTAGGGACGCCCGTGACTGGGCGCAGTTCCATAACCCCAAGGATTCTGCGATCTCTCTGCTACTGGAGGCGACGGAGGTGCTCGAGCACTTCCAGTGGAAGAACAAGCAGGAAGTAGAAGAGTATCTCTTGGATCATAAGGATGATGTTGGGGAAGAACTCGCTGATGTCTTGTACTGGGTGCTACTTATGAGTAACGATCTGGGTATCGATCTCTCAGACGCTTTCGAAAAGAAGCTCAAGCAGAGTGGGGAGAAGTACCC
>CAYFZH010000010.1:0-22570 GCA_964347785.1 uncultured Candidatus Saccharibacteria bacterium | reverse complement strand
TGGTGTAAGTTACTCCTTCTCTAGTTCGTGTACACCTACTTGTACCTCTACGATTACCTTCACTGTCTCACCTAGCGCCACAGCAGGGACATACCCGATCACTGTCACTGGTAATCCTCTTGGTAAGACCACTAGCTTCAACCTTGTGGTCACCAGTAACCCTATAAGTGTCACTTGCACCGCTACTCCTAGTAGCATCACTCTGGGTCAGAATGTGGTCCTCTCATCTTCTGTCTCTGGAGGTAATCCTCCATATGCATATGCATGGTACGGGACAGGTATTCCTACCAACCCTACACCTACCACCACTCCATACAACATCCTCTACACCACTGTGGGTCCGAAATCAGCTCGAGTTCTGGTGACGGATAACTCTTCTCAACAAGCTGAGTGCCAGAGTGTGGGAGTACAGGTCAACTTCAACCCGCAGTTCGAAGAGTTTTAAATCTTCTTGAGGTTAAATTTGAGAAAAGAGTTGTGCACTCGCACAACTCTTTTCTCTTATGCGTGATAAACCCCCACACCTATTTTATTAGTTTTTAAATTCATCTAGAAAATAGATAGTATTTAAATAGGTGTGGGGGTAAAATAAATGTAATATGCATATCGACGAGTCTCAGCTCGAGAGTTTTATCATCGACTCCGGTCTTGTTTCCAAGAAGGATTTCGCCGAGGTGAAGGCGACAGCCCAAGACAAGAGTACAAGTATCGGAGAAATCTTGGTCAGTCGTGGCATCCTCACTTCCGACGACCTTCGTCGCGCTCAGGCCTATATCATCGGCATCCCCTTTGTCGATCTCAAGAACCAGAAGATAGACTTCGGCGTCTTGTCTCTCATTCCTGAGCCTATTGCGAGGAACCACAATATCGTCGCCTTCAAGAAATCTACCGACACCCTCGAAGTGGCGATGCTCGACACAGAGGATCTCACCGCCATAGACTTCGTCAAGAAGAAGGTGCATCTCAAGATCTTGCCCAGACTTACAGACGATGAGTCGATGAAGTGGGCCCTACTCTCTTATCAGAAGACTCTCAAGGCAGAGTTCGGCGACATCATCCAGAAAGAGGCTGTGTCTCTCAAGATGGTGAGCGACAAGTCAGAAGGGGACGTGGTAAATGAAGATGAACTCAAGAAGTTGGCAGAGGACATACCTGTAGTTCGCATCGTCGAGACTCTTCTCAAGCACGCCATCCTCCAAGATGCATCGGACATTCATATCGAGCCAGAAGAGAATCAGGTGCTTGTACGTTATCGTATCGACGGACTCTTGCGAGACGCCATGGTCCTGCCCAAGAACACTGCTTCTGGGATCACTGCTCGTATCAAGGTGCTCTCGAGCTTGAAGCTCGATGAGAAACGTTTGCCCCAAGATGGTCGCTTCAAGATAGATGCAGAAGGAGAGAAGGTTTCCTTCCGCGTCTCGACCCTGCCCACCTACTACGGAGAGAAGACGGTGATGCGACTCCTAAGAGAGAATGCATCTGGCTTTACCCTAGAGGGACTCGGTTTCCACGGACGAGGTATCGAGGACCTGCACAAGTCTCTAAACCTCACGACAGGCATGATCCTTGCTACTGGTCCTACCGGTTCTGGTAAGACGACCACTCTCTATACGATGCTCGACCTTCTCAATACTCCGGATGTAAACATCTCTACTATCGAGGACCCTGTGGAGTATCAGATGAATAGGGTCAACCAGACTCAGGTCAAGCCAGAGATAGGCTTCACCTTCGCCAATGGTCTACGTACTCTCGTGCGTCAGGACCCAGACATCATCATGGTGGGGGAGATTAGAGACAACGAGACAGCCAACCTCGCTATCAACGCATCTCTCACAGGACACTTGGTGCTCTCGACTCTCCACACCAACTCCGCTGCGGGTGCTATACCCAGACTTCTAGACATGAAGGCAGAACCCTTTCTCCTTGTCTCGACTCTAAACATCGTCATCGCTCAGCGTTTGGTCAGACGTCTTGCGAATACCAAGACTAAGTACTTCTTGAACAAGGAGGAACTCAAGAAGTTGGGTGAAGTCGTCTCTCTAGAGCGCATGCTCAAGATCCTGCGAGAGGAGAAGATTATCGACGAGAAGACTACTTGGGATCAGGTGCCGTTCTGGAAGCCGGTTCCAGGCAAGGATACAGAAGATGGTTATCAGAGTCGTATCGGTATCCACGAAGTGCTCAAGGTTACTTCTACTATCAAGGATCTGATCATGAAGGGTGCTACAGCTGGCGTTGTAGAAGAACAAGCCAAGACCGAAGGGATGATGACGATGCTTGAGGATGGCATCTTCAAGTCTGTGCAGGGTGTCACTACGATAGAGGAAGTGTTGCGTGTCATCTCCGAATAGAACCAAATGACTCTTTATACATATCAGGCGAAGAATAAGAGTGGAGAACTCTACGAGAAGACTGTTGAGTCGGCAGACAAGTTTGCTCTCTACAAAGTTATCCGTGATGAGGGTGGTACGGTAGTGACCATCAAGGAGAAGAGAACTGGCAGTTTCAATATTTCCTTCGGCAACTTATTGAGCACGGTCAGTACTCAAGAGAAGATCAACTTCGCCAAGAACTTGTCAGCCATGCTCGATGCGGGGCTCTCGGTCAATCGCTCTCTCGTGGTGATGGGTAAGCAGGCGAAGCGTCAGAGCTTCAAGAATCTTCTCTCCGAGATTGAGTCCGATGTGAGTCACGGCACCACTCTGTCAGAGTCATTGAGCAAGAAGTCGAACATCTTCTCACCCCTTTTTATCTCTATGGTGAGAGCGGGGGAGGAGTCTGGTAGCGTGTCTGGCTCACTCAAGATTGTGGGAGAACAGATGGAGAAGAGCTACCTTCTGGTGAAGAAGGTGCGTGGTGCGATGATCTACCCAGCCGTGATTATCGGAGTGATGATTGTACTTGCAGTACTACTTCTCGTCTTTATGGTGCCGACTCTTACTGCCACTTTCTCTGGTATAGGGATAGAGTTACCTCTCTCGACTCGAGCAGTAATCTTCGTCAGTGACTTCTTGATAGGTAACACTGTCTTGGTGTTGGGGATCTTCCTACTACTCGTCCTGTGTGCGGTAAGCTTTTTCAGAAGTGTTTCTGGGAGAAGGATAGTAGACACTGTCTCTCTACGTATCCCTGTGATCGGTGGGATAGTGAGAGAGGTACAGGTGGCTCGCACTGCTCGCACACTCTCGTCTCTACTCTCCGCAGGAGTCGATGTGGTGGTGGCGCTCAAGGTGACCTCGGAAGTCTTGCAGAACCACTTGTATAAGGAAGTCTTAGAGGAGGCGAGCGTCGGTATCCAGAAGGGGGAAACTCTCTCGAGTATCTTCTCTCGGCACGAGAATATTTACCCCGTCTTTGTCGGAGAGATGTCTGCGGTGGGAGAGGAGACGGGCAAGGTGGCAGGCATGCTTACAGGCGTGGCTACTTACTACGAGGATCAGGTGGATCAGAAGACCAAGGATCTCTCGACCATTATCGAACCTATCCTCATGATAGTGATAGGTGCTGGGGTAGGACTCTTTGCCATCTCGATGCTTGCCCCGACATATTCTCTAGTAGACTACATCTAATATATGAAAAGATTTAACCAAGGGTTCACCCCCACACCAAAAATATTGAAAAAAAATACAAACATTTTTGGTGTGAGCTTACAAAGTAAGCGGGGGTTCACTCTCATAGAGATACTCCTCGTGATCGTTATGATGGCTGTCTTGGTGACTATGGTCGTACTCTCTTTCAACAAGCTCGGTTCCTCTCAAGCGCTTGATAAGAGTGCTACTACTGTCGTCTCTGTACTAAGTGAGGCGAGAGCTCTAACTCTGTCAGCTTCTCAAGATGCTCGGTACGGGGTCAGTCTTCAGGATAACCAAGTGGTTCTGTTTCGAGGAGCTACTTATGCCACGAGCACCACGGGCAACGTCTTCACACCACTTCACCCTTCGGTAGGGATTAGGAATGTCAGTCTCGCCGGTGGAGCTAGTAGCGTGGTCTTCAACCGGTTGACGGGGGGCACTTCTCAGACAGGAACCTTCGAGGTGTATTTACGCTCTGCCACGACTACATTCAAGACCGTCACTGTCAGTGGCACTGGGATAATAGAAGAAGAATAAAATGTCTAGACTTAGGAAATTACAACTCGACTCTGGGATCACGTTGGTAGAAGTGGTGATCGCCTCCGCCATCATCCTTGTCGCTGTGGTGGCACTCCTCGGAGTCCATAGCCTCTATCTCAAGTCCGCTCTCTCTAACAGCAATACTGTCAAAGGAGCCTATCTAGCCGAAGAGGGTATAGAAGCTGTGAGGTATCTGCGCGATGACTCTTGGTCTGCGAAGATCGCTACTCTGACAAATGGCACTGCCTATGGGCTTGCCTTGACTGGGAGTGGTTGGGTAGCTAGCACTACGGCAACTCAGATAGGAGAGATAGCGCGTACGTTTACTCTCTCCTCCGTCTCTCGAGATGCAACTTCTCGAGATATCGTCTCTTCTGGTGGCGTGGTGGACCCGAACACAAGACTTCTGACAGTGAGAGTTTCTTGGGAGTCTAACGGTACTACGACCACCAAGAGTCTCTCGACTTATCTGACAAACATATGGCAAAACTGAAACAAGGCTTCTCTCTCATAGAGATGGTTATCTACATCACTATCTTGGTGTTTATGTTGGTCATAGTGCTCCAAGTAGTCCTCTCTATCACTCGTTCGCAGAGGGTAGTGCGCTCGGTGAGAGACATAGAGGTTTCTGCTTACTCGCTCCTTGAGAGGATAGAGAGAGAGGTGCGTGGAGCCGATAGTGTGCGTACGGCCTCAAGTACTCTGGATGTAAGTTCTGGCCACTTAACTCTCGACACTACCGATACAGAGGGGGATGCTCGCGTAGTGGAGATTTATCTTTCAAACGGTGTAGTGAGACTTAGAGAGGATGGAGTGGAGAGCGGAGCCCTGACCCAAGAGAGCGTTAGGGTGACAGGTCTGACCTTCAGAAGGTTTAGCACCTCTACTGTAGAAGGGATAAGAACCGAGGTCGCCCTAGAGACTGGGACGAGTACGTATTATCGGGCAGAAAACTTTTATTCCTCAGCTCTCATCAGATAGTTATGTCTAAACAGAAAATAAATTGGCAAAGAGGTCAGGCGATGATGGTGGCTACCATATTTTTCCTCATTGTCTCGACCACTATTATATTTGGACTGGCTGGTCCTATCGTGCGACACCAACGTATTGCGACTAACCTGATGCTTTCTCGTCAGAGTTACTTCCTCTCGGAAGCAGGGATAGAAGATGTGGTCTATCGTATAAAATCTGGAGAGACAGTAGGTACGACAGAGCTCTTGAGCCTCTCTGGCAATACCGCAACCACTATCACGACAGATATGTCTGGTGGCAAAGTAGTCTCTGCCTCAAGTTCTGTGAACTCTCTGGTACGCAAACTTAGAACCCAATTGCTTATCGGCGAAGGGGTGACCTTCCACTACGGTATCCAAGTGGGAACAGGTGGGTTTACTCTAAGTAACAATGCAGGAGTAAACGGCAACGTGTATGCAAATGGCGACATTATTGGTAACAATGGTTCATTTATTACAGGTGATGCTTTGTCTGTAGGAAGTATTAGTGGAGTAAGCGTCGGTGGATCTACTCAGACAGGTGTGGAGTCCCAAGCTCTCCCTATTGCAGATGAGCAGATCACTGGTTGGAAGGCTGATGCTTCTCTGGGTGGAGAATTGGGGAGTCAAAATTTGTCTGGGGTAAACAATGTCTTGGGCCCCAAGAAGATTGTGGGGAATCTTTCTCTCGGCAACAATGCGAAACTCAAGATGACGGGCACTCTCTGGGTTACTGGCAACTTGTCTCTTTCTAATGCAGCGCAGATTTACCTTGACCCCGGGTACGGCGCCTCTGGTGGAGTGATAGTTGTAGATGGTAGTGCCAGCTTCTCCAATGGTTCTGATTTCTTGGGCTCGGGTGTTGAGGGTAGTTACGTGATGCTGGTCTCGACCAATACGAGCGGGAGCGCTATCAGTCTGGGGAACAACGCCGGGGCGGTCATCCTCTATGCTCCATACGGCACTATCCAGCTTAGTAACAATGCCGAGGTAGAGCTTATAAGTGCCAAGACTATCTCACTTTCTAACAACGCAGTGATCGACTATCACTCGGGGATCATAGACACCTCATTTTCTAGTGGGCCGGGGGGAGGGTATCAGGTAGATTCTTGGAAGGAGGTCGAATAAGGTATAATTCCCGTATGGCTAAGCCCATACTCGTCGCTAACTGGAAGAACCACCCCAACTCTCTCAAGGAGGCTCAAACTCTGCTTAAGGATCTCTCCAAGAAACGTCTTTTGTATAAGAAGGTAGCTCTCTTTATCGCTCCACCAGAACCATTTCTCTCTATAGTAGTCGAGAAGTCGACTAGTTTCTCTCAGCTGGCTTCTCAGGATATCCCCGCTCTCAGCAAAGGCTCACATACCGGGGAGATTACTCCAGAAATTTTGAAAAACTTCGGTGTCCGCCTCTCTATCATCGGACATAGTGAGCGACGCGCTCTAGGAGAGACGCCAGCACTCATAAGAGAGAAGGTGAGAGTGGCGCTACGCTCTGGGGTTACTCCTCTTATCTGTCTCGGAGAGAAGGAGAAGGATGTGGAAGGGGAGCACTTCGAGCTTCTCCGACAAGAGATAAGGTCGCTCATCGGAGATTTGAGCAAGAGTGAGATCAAGAAAGTGGCTCTCGCTTATGAACCCGTCTGGGCGATAGGCAAGAGTGCAGATGAGGCTATCGAGCCGAACGATCTGACTCAGACAGTGCTCTTTATCAAGAAGGCTCTGGCAGATCTCTTCGGTCGGGCAGTCGCAGATGAGATACCCGTCCTCTATGGTGGTTCTGTAGAGCCTACCAACGCCGTAGAACTTATGAAGACTGGTATCAGAGGGTTCCTCGTGGGACATGCCTCGCTTAAGGGGAAGAGCTTCGAAGCTATTGCTCAAGCGATTCTTTCTAAATAAACATGAGATCTATCACTGAAGCACAGGACTTGAACGGTAAGAGAGTGTTGGTGCGTGTAGACTGGAATGTAGTTAAGGATGGCAAGGTTATGGATATGTTTAGGATTGAGAAATCTCTGCCTACCATCGCCTTCCTCCAGAAGTCTGGAGCCCAAGTGATTCTCGCTACCCATCTAGAGGAGGGAGATGTCGAGGTGCTTAAGCCCTTTGTCCCGCAGGGCGCAGAGCTTCTGCCGAACCTGCGTGAGAACGCTGGAGAAGAGGCAAATTCTCTAGAGTTTGCGCGTGAGCTCGCATCTGGGGCAGATATATATGTAAACGAGGCTTTCTCTGTCTCTCATAGAGAACACGCCTCTATCGTAGGGGTGCCCAAGCTTATACCAAGTTATGTAGGGATCCGGTTCTTGGAGGAAGTTGAGAATCTTTCTAAAGCCTTCTCACCAGCGCACCCGTTCCTCATCCTCCTTGGAGGAGCGAAGATTGAGATCAAACTTCCCTTGGTGGAGAAGTTCTCTACTATCGCTGATGAGATATTTATCGGTGGTGCGATGGCCAAGACCGCCTTCGATATGGGTCTAGGAGAGAATCAGAAGATTTTCTTCCCCACAGGAGACCTCTCTGCTCTAGATGCCAATGATGAGACTTTAGATATTTTGAAAAATAAAATAAATGAGGCTAAGTTTATCATCTGGAACGGACCGCTGGGGAAGTATGAAGATGGTTATACGAAGTATACATACGAACTCGCTCAAGCTCTGGCAGAGAGTTCTGCCGAAGTGGTTGTGGGTGGGGGAGACACTCTCGCGACGATCAAGAGTCTCAATCTTGAGGATAAATTCTCCTTCGTCTCTACTGCTGGTGGTGCGATGCTCGACTTCTTGGCAACTGGAACACTGCCAGGTATTGAAGCTTTGAACTAACATCAAAAACAGCTTCGAAAAACCACACAGTAATTTCTTGCTAGAAATTCTGCTCGACCTCGCGCCGTCGCGCTCCGCTAGGCTTTTTCGAAACTATTTTTGATACGTTCTGCGTTTCCTTTAAAATCATTGGCATCACTATTTTTCTCGTGAGACCAGACCCAGATGTGGGCATGGGGGACATCTTCTCCAAAAACTTGTGAACGAATCATTTCAGTATTAAAAGCTTTCTGTTGTGCCTTGGCAATCTTTCTTACCACTTCAAAATACTCCCCAATATTTTCTACATCCCACACCCATCTCTTGTGTTCCTTGGGTATGACCTGTGTATGACCAGCGGATTGTGGGTGGATGTCGAGGAAGGCGAGGAAGTGTTCATCTTCGTAGACCTTGTAGCAAGGTATCTCTCCAGCAATAATCTTGCAGAAGATGCAGTTGGGGTCGTGCATACTAGTAGTTCATAAAGTTCACTAGCTCGCCAGCTCGGTTGTAGAGCTCGATACTTTCGTAATCCTTGTCCCACATCTCCCACCCACGACCGAGGAAGATCCTCCAAGTGTTGCTAGAGAAGTCCTCATCTCCGCCGTGGTTGGCGAGACATCCTTGGTAGCTGAAGTGCTCTTTGATAAAGGTGGCGCACTGGCTACTCAAGATCTTGCCGTCGATACAAGTCTCACAGTAACCCTTCTTGTCTGGAGTCTTGCTCTCGAACTTCGGAGTCTCACAGTTGGAGAGAGTACGGATGAAGTCTCGGCAATCTCTTTCTAATCCCTCTAAGCCCTTCTCTTCATACGGTCGTGGGCAGTTCTGAGACAAGGGTGGGGTGAAGCTGTAGTCTGGTAGTGCCTCGAGATATCCGCTACAAATATTCTCCTTGAAACTCGTAATCTTGTAAGGAGTCTGAGCACCCATAGAGCCGGTGGTGACGATGGCTCTCTCGTATGCACCAAGGACTATGTCTTGTGGGAGTCTCGCCTCTCGAGCACTTATGTATAGGTGCCCTTGGGGTATGAGGCTTATGTCTGCCGAGAAGCGTTGGAGGTTGCCGCCGTAGTTGTAAGTGCGCTCGTCCTTACCGTTCCTGAGTTGCCAGCCCGTGATGTTGATAGGATTTCTGCCTCTGTTCTCTATGGTGATGTACTCCTCGTAAGGTTGGTAAGTGTATGAGGCGTTGCCTGTGCCAATACTGATAAGGCTAGAGGAGTTTGTCGTTTCTCTGTATGAGTCAGAGGTGGAGTCAGAGACGCTGAAGCCAGGAGCCAGACTCCAGCGGGTCCCAGATGTTCCGCTTCCGACGGAGGGAGACTTGGGGGAGAAGCCGACGAGAGTGACCAACCCTATAAGGATAAGTATTCCTAGTAAGTTACTTGAGCCTCTTTGCATAAGTTCATCTTAATACGCCTGCTATAATAGTCCAATGAAATTTCCCGAGCTATTCGACACCCTCCTAGCAGAAAGGGGTATTACTCTAGAAGAGAAAGAGGCCTTCATAACCCCAGACTACGCACTGCTCCACGACCCACTCCTCCTCCCAGATATGGAGAAGGCAAGAGATAGGGTGATAGCGTCGATGCGAGAGGGCGAGCACATCGTAGTCTACTCAGACTACGATGCAGACGGTATCCCAGGGGCTGTTGTGATGAGTGACTTCTTCCGCCGAGCAGGGTACACCAACGTCTCCTTCTACATACCACACAGACATGATGAGGGCTTCGGGCTCAACTTGGAAGCGGTCAAGGAGTGTGCGGAGAGAGGGGCGAAGCTTATGATCACTGTCGACTGCGGGATCGCTGACATCGAGGAGATAGCGCTGGCGAACTCTCTCGGGATAGATGTGATCATCACTGACCACCACGAGCCATCTGAGAGAGGCTTGCCTCAGGCGTATGCGGTAGTGGATCACAAGAGGAAGGACAGTGAGTATCCCTTCCCATATCTCTGCGGGTCGGGTATGGCATACAAACTAGTGCAAGCAATACTTATGAAAGATAGGTTTGGTATCAAAGAGGGTATGGAGAAGTGGTCACTCGATATGGTCGGTATCGCCACGCTCTCGGATATGGTGCCACTGGTGGGGGAGAATAGGATCTTGGCGAAGTTCGGGCTCGAGGTGCTCCGCAAGTCTCCACGTGTAGGGCTCGAGAAACTCTTCAAGAAGATTGGACTCGATAGGAGGTATCTGACAGAAGATGATGTGGGCTTCATGATCACTCCACGGATCAATGCCGCCTCGAGGATGGGGATCCCAGAAGACGCCTTCAAGCTCCTCTCGACCACAAACGAGGTCGAGGCAGAGAGGCTCGCAGAGCACTTGGAGAAGATAAACCAAGAGCGGAAGGGACTCGTGGCGAGTATGGTGAAGCACGCCAAGCACGAGCTAGGGAGCCGAGAGAATTTGAAGGAAGTGATCGTGATAGGTAACCCAGACTGGCGTCCAGCTCTTGCAGGGCTCGTCGCGAACTCTCTTGTCGAGGAGTATATGCGCCCAGCCTTCGTCTGGTGTCGAGACGGAGATGGAGTGCTCAAGGGTTCTTGCCGGTCCTACGACGGCTACGATCTCCATGCTCTCATGTCTCTTGTGAGTGACCACTTCCTCGAGTTCGGTGGACACAAGGGTGCAGGGGGCTTCTCTATCTCTCTCGAGAAGCTCACCACTCTCGAGGATGCACTCTCGAGTGCTTTGAAAAATTTGGACGCCACAAGCGAAGAGGTGAGTGGTGCGCACACTGTTTCTGTATCAGACATTGGAGAAAATCTTTGGAAAGACATTTCACTCCTAGCTCCCTTCGGTATGGATAATGAGAAACCAGTTTTCAAGATTGCACAAGCACCCTTACGAGGTGTGAGAACCTTCGGCAAGGAGAATAACCACTTGGAGGTAACTCTAGGTAACGGAGTGAAGGCGATCTCCTTTTTCTCCACTCCTGCTACTTACTCCCTACTCCCCACTTCGAGCTCCTGCACCCTCTACGCCCACCTCGAGAAGTCCTACTTTAGGAACAGACCTGAAATTCGCCTGAGAATTGTTAATATAGAGTTATGATCACCATTTATACAGACGGGTCCTCCAGAGGGAATCCGGGACCGGGAGGTTGGGGGGCTATTGTCATGGACGAAGTGCGAGCAGTAGAGCTCGGTGGGCGAGAGGACCACACGACGAATAATCGCATGGAGCTTATGGGTGCGATAAAGGCACTTGAATTTGCTGGCACGCTCGACACTCTCCCGATAGAACTCTATACAGATTCCGAGTATGTGATGAAGGGTATGACAGAGTGGATCGATGGCTGGCAGAAGAGGGGTTGGAAGACAGCGTCGAAGAAGCCAGTGCTAAACCAAGACCTCTGGGTAGAACTCCTCCGAGTTTCAGAGGGTAAGGAGATTTCTTGGAAATATGTCGCAGGCCACTCAGGACACGATCACAACGAGCGTTGCGACGAGATCGCCACTTCATTTGCCGACGACACCAGTGTCACTCTCTACAATGGAGCGAGAGCAGAATACAAACTCGAGAAGTAATCTCTTCCTCGGTTCTATCTTCGGATTCTCTCTTGGAATCCTTGTCTCGTCTTTTGTTTTTATTTCTCCTCTCGTTTCACTTCTGGTCTTGTTAGTGGGTATCGCTGTTTGGGTTGCGGAGAAAGTTTACAACAGAGAAGTTTCTCGAGAAGTTATTTTGCTTTCATTATTTATAGTTTCATTTGGACTAGGGAGTTTACGCTACGCGGTCAAGGATTATCATGAATTAAAAGCACCAGACCTGACCGGAGTGGTCGTCACCGAGCCAGAGGACAAGGAGAATACAAGAAGGTTCGTGTATCTCTCGGATAACGGCGAGAAGGTTCTCGTCTCTGTCCCACTTTATACCGCCGTCGAGTATGGAGACAGAGTTGAGGTCTCGGGGAAGCTTGAGAGACCGGGTGTTTTGGAGGGAGAAAATGGAAAACGAGATTTTAATTACGGGGCGTATCTCTCCAAGGACGACATCTACCACACACTAAGCTTCGCAGATGTGAGAGTACTTGAGAGTGGGCAGGGGAACTCGGTCAAGGCATTCCTCTTCAAAATCAAAACTAGTTTGGTCGAGCATGCGAAGCGCATCTTGCCTGAGCCCAATGCGAGCTTGCTTACAGGGCTCATCGTCGCGGGGCGAGGGGCGCTACCGGCTGACATCCTCGAGGAGTTCCGTCGAGCAGGAGTGATCCACATTGTCGTACTCTCGGGGTTCAACATTACTCTCATCGCAGAATTCTTGAGGAGGATCTTTACCAGCTTCTTCCTCTGGACACGCGTGTCACGTCTACCTCAAGTGGCATCAGGTGCCTCTATTGTAGGTATCATCCTCTTCGTCCTCATGACAGGAGCAGGGGCAACAGTAGTACGTGCCGCGCTTATGGCGGGGATCGTCATCGGTGCCAAACTCTTCGGGAGAAATTATTCTGCATCTCGAGCACTAGTCTTCGCAGGCCTCCTCATGCTCATAGAGAATCCGAAGATCCTCGTCTTCGACCCGTCCTTCCAACTCTCGTTCCTCGCCACTCTCGGGCTCATCTACCTCATGCCACTTGTCCAGAGGAGTCTCCTCTGGGTCACAGAGAAGTTCCAACTCCGAGAGATCCTCTCACAGACGCTCTCGACACAGCTTGCCGTCCTCCCACTCCTCGTATACTCCACAGGGGATGTATCTCTGGTCTCACTTCCTGCGAATCTCCTTATCCTCGTCATCGTACCTTTCACTATGCTTGTGGGGTTTGTTTCTATTCTTGTCTCATATGTGAGCACTATACTTGCTTGGCCTGTGACTTATCTCTCGCACCTGCTACTGTCTTGGATAATCTTTGTCGCCCATACTCTGGGCAATCTTTCTTTCGCTACTGTATCTATACCGAACATTTCTATATGGATAATACTTGCGATCTACGCAGGGCTCTTTTACTTAGTCTACTTTGCCCACAGAGTCACCAGCGACGAAGCCGGTCGTCCAACAGAGCTGTAAGCTGTACCCACCAGAGGGTCTGTCGATATTTAAAATGTCTCCCACTAGGTAGAGGTTCTCGTATCTGCGAGAGCGCATGGTTTTGAAATCCACCTCATCGAGTACTATGCCCCCACTTGTGATGACGGCCTTCTCTACTCCGAGGAGTTTCTCTACGGACATCTGAATATCTTTCAGGAGATTCACAAGGCGGAGTCTCTCGTCTCTGGTGACAGAGTTACATTTGGTATCCGGATTTATTTTCGATAGTTCAATTATGATCGGAGCGAGAGTACTGGGTACAAGATAGGAGAGAGCGTTCCCGAACTTTTTCTTGTCATGCTCTTTGAAAAGTTCTTGGAGTCTGGTGTTGAGTGTCGAGTAATCTTCTTCTGGCAAGACATCGAGCGAGAGAGTAACCTCGCCGTACTTCAGAAGCTCGCCGATATCCTTGCTCATGTTGAGGATGGTGGGACCACTCACTCCGACGTGGGTGAAGAGGATCTTGCCCTTGGACTGGAGTTGCTTCACAGAGTTTTGGAGGACGGTGATCTTGACCTTGTCGAGACTGACTCCAGAGAGCTTCTTGACCCAAGCGTCTTTCACCACCACCGGTACGAGAGAGGGAGTGGGCTCTATGACTGTGTGTCCGATATCCCTAAGCCACTTATAGCCGTCTCCGGTAGAGCCTGTTTCTGGTCTCGATGTCCCGCCGGTCGCGATGACGACACTCTTGCCTCGGATCACTTCTCCACTCGCAAGTCTTACTCCCATCACTTCTTCTCCATCGACTACGATCTCGACAACTTTAGAATTAGAAAGTATTTCTACTTTATATTTATGCATATTCTCGACCAAGACATCCCACACAGACTGGGCGGAGTTCGAGACAGGGAAGGTACGGAGCTCGTTTTCTACCTTGGTCTCCATGCCGCATGAGTGGAAGAAGTCGAGAGTCTCCTTCACTGACCACTGAGAGAAGGTGGAGAAGAGGAACTTACCACTGTCTTTAAACTTCTCGAGGAGTTTACGATTATCAAACTCGGAGTTGGTGACGTTGCATCTGCCACCTCCCGTGATAAGGAGTTTCTTGCCGAGAGTGTTGTTCTTTTCTAGGAGAAGAGTACGTAGTCCGCGCTCAGCAGATCTACCAGCACACATCATACCTGCTGGTCCACCACCGACTACGACTGTGTCCCACAAAGCATCCTTATACATCCAGCCATCCTAACATTTGGGATAGGAATGTTCTATTTGTTGCTTATGTTACTTATTTTGATATAGGATAACTTCAGAAACTTTTGTTTAGGAGGAGAGATGAAGAACGAACCCATCGCAACTGGTCGTGTAGAAGGTCTCTGTATCAATGGTGTGGTGGTTCTCTCTGCTTACTTTGACTTTCGTGGTCCTGTGGGCGATAAGCATAGCGAGCTGACACGCCACCTGAGTGGTCATGACGGCGGTTATATCCGGACTTCAGACTTGAAGAAGGGGGATGTGGTGATCAACTGTCGCCAGTGGACGGCTCTCTCGAAAGAAGAGTTGCTGGAAATTGAACACAGTCTCGGGTGCATTATCCCTCCCGGATGCCTCTTGGAAAACTTGGTCATCTCTGGTGTGCCGGAGTTCTCAAGACTTCTTTCTGGTAGCAGGCTGGTCTTCCCCAAGAGGGAACACTTCGGTTGCGAGTCACAGCTTATCCTTGCTGTGTGGGAAGAGAACAATCCCTGTCATGTAGTGGGGAGAAGGCTTCAGGATCACCATGGTATTCCTGGTCTGAGTACCAAGTTCATCTCTTCCGCTCAGCATCGTCGTGGGGTGATGGGTTTTGTCTTCTCTCCCGGACCCGTTGAGGTGGGAGATGAGGTGGTGGTTTATCCGCCTATGCAATAACCGTTTCTGTTCCAAAGGTCACCAGAAGTTGGTGACCTTTGTTCTATCTCTGCGCTTCTGAGAAATTTTTCTCGACGTTGGTCCAGTTTAGGTTCTCGAAGAAGTCTTCGACATACTGTTTCTTGCCACTTGGCTGATAGTCAGCGACAAAGGAGTGCTCCCACATATCGAGAGCGAGGACTGGTATGCATTGAGAGAGCTGACCCAAGTGCTGTTCGTCTACCCAGCTCTGGATGAGTTGCTGTGAGATGGGATCATAGTAGAGCATCGCCCAACCTACTCCGCGAGTGAGAGCGAGAGTTTTGAATTTCTCTAGATCAAATCCAGCTTTGGTAAGTTCACTCTCACTTGAGAGTGCTTGCGGACCTCCTTCGAAGTGGGCGAAGTAGATCTCGTGGTTACGCATACCATTGAACTCGAATGGGAACCTGCGGTCATATACTCCACTCGCTAGTAAATCGTTGGCATTCTTCACATACGCAGAGTAGAGTTTCAGATGCTCCTCTATCGTTTTCTCACTGATTCCCTTAAGCTTAGGGATGTTGAACTTCTTCTCTTCAAATGTATTCATATCGTAATTATACGTTTAATAAGTTTTGGCGCGAGTATGTCCTCCTTAGCTTAGTTCTGATCAATTTCGTCGTGTGGTTCCTCGTATTACAAAGTAATGAGACCTTACTTAGGGTTTATTTCTTAGACGTAGGACAGGGTGACGCAATCTTTGTCGAGACGCCCTCTGGTAAACAGCTCTTGGTGGACGGTGGGAGGAACAAGAAGGTGGTCTCTGAGCTCGGTAAGATTATGCCCTTCGGAGATAGGAGTCTAGATGTGGTGGTCGCAACTCACCCTGATGCAGATCACATCGGTGGCTTACTAGAAGTTGTTTCTCGCTACGACACTGAGCTCTTCCTCGAGCCCGGAGTGGAGTCAGAGAACACTCTAGATGATGAGCTTGATAGGAGACTTGAGGAGAGAGGGGTAGAGAAAATTCTTGCGAGACGAGGGATGACCATAAACTTCGGTGACGGAGCGAGGCTTCGGATACTTTTCCCAGACAGAGATGTCTCGAGGTGGGAGACCAACGATGCTTCGATAGTTGCGATGCTCGACTATGGCGAGAGTTCGTTCCTATTTACTGGTGACTCACCGATAAAGACAGAAAGCATTCTGATTAATTTGGATAAAAAGATTTTGGATGTAGATGTACTCAAGGCTGGGCACCATGGATCTCGTACTTCAACCTCACTTTCCTACGCAGAAGCAGTGTCACCAGAGTACGCGGTGATCTCTGCTGGGAAGGACAATTCCTATGGGCATCCACACAAAGAAGTCTTGGATATATTGAAGAAGGTGGGCTCTCATATAATAAATACCGCCGAGAGCGGTACGATCAAGTTTGAGACAGATGGGGAGATTTTAAGATTAAAATGAAAACGCGATGTGCTGGCAACACATCGCGTCTCGGTGGGAGGTCATTTGGAGAGTTTTGCAAACTCCTCTCCGAGCTTGATGAGCTCGGAAATTTCTTCTGCCAGGCTGCTCTGTTCTGCGGGAAGGCGAGAGACTGACTCAGCAATCGCGGTGGTCATTGCACGCAAGAGCTCGAATGACCAGTGTTCTTCGCTATCGATGAGTTCCCAGTGACTGAGATTCTCTTGGTGGCGAAGTTTTGGTCCCTTCTGCACCGTTATGGTGTCGTAGCTCACTTTATAGAGCTTCGATCCGATGCTGTAATCGCACTTGTCAACCTTGTCAGCTAATTTCGCGAGCGTGGTAAGCGCGCCTTTCTTCTCACTTCGAATGTTTCTCCTAATGTCCTCGGTTTGGTCGAATACTGTTCGAACACGCTCGGCAATTTGATCAAGTCTCATTGCTTCAAGCTTCTTCAAGTTTCCCTCAGCTTTTACGATGAGCGCCTCAACCTCTTCGAGCATCGAAAGTGTTGTATCCATTGACCCTCCTTCAGGATTCTATTTAAATATAATCACAATACTTCACGTATGTCAATCTATTATCAGACGGGGAGATTCTTATTTTAAAATAAATACAGCCTGCACCCCTTAAGGGATACAGGCTGCAGTTCGGATCCGTCTAGACCCTTTCAATGAGTTCCTGAAACGCTGAGTCAGGTTCGTCCGCACCCTTTTTCTTGGTAAAGCTCCAGATGAAGATGACAAGTGCTGTCACCCCAAGCATGAAGGTGGGAACACGGTTCGCTGGAAGGAATACTCTTAATATTCCTTCGACCACTTTTCCACCATCGAGCATCAAGATGGGGATCAGGTTGAGCTTGGCTAGCCGCCAATTGATAATGGCGACGTACTGAACAGCATTCTCGAATCGTGATTCACCCATGAACCACACAAGACCGAGACCGATGATTGCAATGACGGCATTGGTGAAGATGCCGGCAAAACCGATGAAGATTTCATCGATCGGTGAGAAGCTGTTGACGCTCTTGCCGAAGCTCACGTAGGCACCCCACCACGATATCCCGCCCCCAACCGTGGGGTGACCTAAGATCCACCCGACAGCGCTGTGTGCACCCTCGTGGGCGCAGATGGTGAGGATGATCGTTAGAGCGACTCCGATCCCGATGATCATGTGGTTGCTGTCAGGGTATTCGCCCATCTGCTTGGCGATGTAGTGTCTTGCGCCGAAGGCGAAGAGTGCCACCATGACGATGACGAAGAATGAGATGAAGAAGGGAATGCCGAACAGGTTGACGTAAAAGCCTGACCACTGAACGGATGACAGCAGGTCATAGAGAAACATTGATCCTCCAAACTTTCGGTAAGAGCTGGTTGCTGAGTGGACTTACTCGTTCCACTATAGATAATAACCTATTTTATTGAAAAGTCAATACTAACCCTTTTTCTCGAGAAGCTCAAAAACTTCTTTGTAAGTCTTCACACCCTCTTTCTCCGCTATCTTGCCGATGATGAGTTCTGACTTGGCACGTTGGATGACTTGCTCCTTCCAACCTTCTTCTACTTCTGCCTCAGTCTTCTTGATCTGTTCTAGATAAGCCTCAAGCTTGATACCCGCTTTCTCCAAGTCGTGCTTGAAGTGGTGCATCATATGGTGTGCTTCAGCTTCGACAAATTTCTTGGGTAGGTCGATAGTTGTCGCCTTGACCACTTCGTCGAGGAGCTTGATCCGACGCTTCTCCTCAACTCTCTTTGGGTCCTCACCTTCTGTTACTTCGACTTGCACCTCTTGAGCGATCTTCTTGTAGTCAGGGAGATCGAACTCTGGTTCTAGAGTAAGTGTCATCTTGAACTCGAGAGGGATACCTACGGCGAGCTTGGTCACAGAGATCTGTGGGCGAGTGATAGGGCGGAGCTTGGTTTCCTCGACAATGTTGCCGTACTCCTTGCCTAGGGCTACTTCCGCAGTCTCCTCGAGGAGACGCATCTCGCCTACGGTCTTGACCAAGATGTCGTCTGGTATCTGACCCTTCCTGAAGCCGGGGAGGTCTAAATGTTCCTTGAGATGCTTGATCGCTTCGACTCTGCAAGTAGCAAGAAACTCGAGAGGCACCTCTCCTGTCACCTGTGCCTCCCAGTCGGGGAGCTTTTCAACTTTAGAGATCTTAAATGACACCAGCTTTCTTGAGTACGCTATGAGCACCACGTTTGGAGATGGTCTTCCAAGCCTTGGTTGAGAGGGTAAGGACGAGAGTTTTCTTGAGCTCAGGGACGTAGAGGCGCTTCTTCTGGAGGTTGGGGTACTTGCGAACCATGCCAGTAGGGTTGAATTGGGTAGCACGAGTGCGGTTGGAGTAGCCTCCACCGATCATTGAGCCTTTATTGGTTACTGGGCATGTCTTAGCCATAGTTGCGATATACTAGCAGAGTGGAGTTTATATTTCAAATAGCAGTGCTCATCATGTCCGTCGTCATCCACGAGGTTTCTCATGGCTACTCTGCTCGTGCTCTGGGTGACCAGACTGCCGAGTATGAGGGGAGACTAACTTTGAATCCTTTCAAGCACCTAGACCCAGTGGGTTCTGTCTTGGTCCCACTCATTTCTTACTTTATGGGCGGGTTTATCATCGGTTGGGCGAAGCCTGTGCCCTATAACCCATACAACCTGCGCCCCGGTCGTTGGTCTGAGGCCCTCGTTGCACTCGCTGGTCCAGCTTCCAACCTATGTGTGGCACTAATCTTCAGCCTCTTCCTTAGGCTTATCTTGGCAGGGGAGGTCGCGTTTGCCACCCCAGCTCTAGTCTCTATAGTGACGCTTATCGTGTTTATCAATATAGTGCTGGCGGTCTTCAACCTCATGCCCGTGCCACCTCTTGATGGGTCGAAGCTCCTTTTCGCCCTCTTCCCAGAGAAGATTATGAAGTTTAGAGCCTTTTTCGAGCAAAATAGCTTAGTTCTCATCCTCTTTTTCATCTTCTTCCTATGGAGGTTTATCGCTCCAGTGTCTGTCCTTGTCTTCGAGCTGTTCACAGGGCTCTCTATTTAAGCATTGACAAAATTCGTGTTTGGGTGTATGATTGTATGTAGTAAGCACACCACTCTAAGAGGTGAACGCATGACCCCAAGAAGCATGTTCTTCGTCGGCGTCGTCGCTGTTCTCGCTTCCACCCTGTTCGCTTACTGGTACGCCAACAACGTGGCGCCCAGGACCATGAGTAACCCGGCGTATGTCGCGGAGCTCGTGGAGAGGTGAGAGACCCCTGGGGCTTTACGGCCGCCCGCGCACTTGCGCAGGCGGCCTCTTCATTTGCATTTTAAAGACCTATTTAGTACAGTGTAAGCCTCCCGTTGGGGGATTTTTAATGTCAACCATTAACCAGCTAGTAAAGAGGAAGAGAAGCAAGCTCAAGCGCAAGACCAAGGCGGTGGCTCTTACTCGTGGGTTCAACACACTCAAGAACAGACCGGTCTCTTATAACTCTCCCTTCAAGCGTGGTGTGGCTACTAAGGTGACTACCAAGACTCCCAAGAAACCTAACTCAGCTATCCGTAAGATCGCCCGTGTCCGCCTTACCAACGGTATGGAGGTCACTGCCTACATCCCAGGTATTGGTCACAACCTACAGGAGCACTCAGTGGTCCTCCTCCGTGGTGGTCGTGTGAAGGATGTCGGTCTACGCTACACTATCGTCCGTGGCGTGCTCGATGCTACTGGTGTAGAGACTCGTCGACAGTCACGCTCACAGTATGGTATGAAGAAGCCTAAGGCTAAATAATTAAATGCGAAGAAAACTCAAAGCCAAGCCAAAACTTACCCCAGACGCTCTCTATGACTCAGAGAAGGTGGCTAAGTTTATCAACTACTCTATGCTCGAGGGCAAGAAGGTGACTGCTAGGAAGGTGGTCTATGACGCCTTCGACAAGATCAAGGAGATTACCAAGAACGAGAACCCTCTCGAAGTCTTCGAATCTGCTCTCAAGAACACTGGCCCTATGATGGAAGTGCGTTCTCGCCGTGTTGGTGGAGCCAACTACCAAGTGCCTCGTGAAGTTCGCCCAGAGAGACGCACCTTCCTCTCTATGAAGTGGATCATCGACGCTGCTAGGAACAAGAAGGGTAAGCCTATGGCAGAGAAGCTCGCTGAGGAGATCATCGCCGCTTCGAACAACGAAGGTGAAGCTATCAAGAAGCGTGAGAATATGCACAAGATGGCAGAGTCGAACAAGGCTTTCGCCCACTTCGCTTGGTAGTCGGTTCGGATTTTCGTTGAATTTCTTCGTTACAGACTCCGCTTGCTCGGCGGAGTATTTTCATACACCTTCTCGCAATACTCGTCCGTGCCTCGAACTTCTTAGAAAATCCGAGCCTTATTTACAAATATATCTAAAGTGGTAGGTTGGTTGTCGGAGGATACAGATGCAGTTCAACGTTGCAGTCGTGAGGTACCCCGGGGGTGGTGAGCGCTTTTACCATACCTCTTGTGAGACCAAAGAGGAGTTTCAGGAACTGGATCAGCAAACTGGGGAAGTGATCAAGTTCCTCTCGTTTGAAGGTAATGTGGCTGGAATTTTACGCCATATCTACAAGATGGGAGCTCCAGGGGAAGAGCTCATGGAGATCTTGAGGAAGATCTATGAGATGGGGCGGTAGATGGGGGACTGGTCCGGACAGCAATGCTGTGCCGGACCTTTCGTTTGCCCTCAGACCCCTTTTGATATATAGTTTTCCTCGTAATCAGCCTCTAAGGCTTTTATTTTTATCATCATTAATCACTTATGGAACGAGATTATCCGTTAGAGAGAGTTCGTAACTTCGGTATCATTGCCCACATCGACGCAGGTAAGACCACGACTTCTGAGCGTGTCCTTTTCTACACTGGAGCACAACACAAGATCGGTGAGGTGCACGAGGGTGAGACTACTACCGACTGGATGGAGCAGGAGCGAGAGCGCGGGATCACTATCACCGCGGCAGCTATCACCTGTTTCTGGAAGCCTACTTACGAGACCTCTGACTCGAAGGACAAGAAGTTCCGCTTCAACGTGATCGACACTCCGGGTCACATCGACTTCACCGTGGAGGTGAAGAGGTCCCTCCGTGTGCTCGACGGTGCCGTGGTCGTCTTCGACGGTGTGGCAGGTGTAGAACCTCAGTCTGAGACCAACTGGCGTTATGCCGAGGAAGCACAGGTGCCTCGTATCTGCTTCATCAACAAGCTCGACCGTACCGGAGCCTCTTTCGAACGCTCATACGCTTCCATCCTCAACCGTCTTTCTAAGAAGGCTGTACGTATGCAGATCCCGATAGGCGAGGAAGACAACCACGAAGGTGTGGTCGATCTCTTGAAGATGAAGGCCTACTACTTCGAAGGCAACATGGGTAACCAAGTTCTTGAGAAGGAGATCCCAGAGAACCTCCTCGCTGATGCCAAGAAGTATCGTGCAGAGCTAGTCGAGAGAATTGTCGAAAATGATGAAGCTCTCATGACCGCTTACCTCGAGGGTAAGGAGATCGAACTCTTTGTCCTCAAGGAGACTATGCGCAAGGCTGTGATTGCCAACAAAATCTTCCCCGTCCTCACAGGATCCGCTCTCAAGAACAAGGGCGTCCAGCTCGTCCTCGACGCTGTCGTCGACTATCTCCCATCCCCACTCGATATTCCTCCAGTCACAGGAGTAAACCCTGAGACAGGTGAGGAGGTGATCCGCCATGCTTCTGACTCGGAGCCCTTCGCTGCACTTGCCTTCAAGCTCCAAGCAGATCCCTTCGTCGGACAGCTCACCTTCTTCCGCGTCTACTCGGGGACTATCGAGAGCGGTACTTATATCTATAACTCGACCACAGGTTCCAAGGAACGCCTCGGTCGTATCGTCCGACTCCAAGCAGACAAACGTGAGGAAGTGAAGAAGGTCTTCGCCGGAGACATCGCCGCCGCTGTGGGTCTCAAGGATGCCAAGACTTCTCACACCTTCTCCGATGAGACACAGCCTATCGCTCTCGACCAGATCACCTTCCCAGAACCAGTGATCTCTCTCCGTATCGAGCCGAAGACCAAGGCAGACCAAGAGAAGATGGGTATGGCTCTCAAGCGTCTCTCAGACGAGGATCCAACATTTAAGATTAAGTCAGACACTGACACTGGTGAGACTGTGATCATGGGTATGGGTGAGCTTCACCTCGAGATTATCGTCGACCGTATGAAGCGTGAGTTCGGTGTGGAGGCAAACGTCGGTAAGCCACAAGTGTCTTACAAGGAGACTATCCAAGGTGAGGCAGAAGTGGAGAACAAGTACATCAAGCAGACTGGAGGTAAGGGTCAGTACGGTCACGTCAAGATCAAGATCAA
>CAYFZH010000009.1:19450-26059 GCA_964347785.1 uncultured Candidatus Saccharibacteria bacterium | reverse complement strand
TATACAAAGTGAAACGGCGCTCGCCAGATGCGAGCGCCGTGTGGTCATGTAGTTAGTGGATACGCGGGTAGCGTCTCCGGTGAGCACGAGAGCTCGGGTCGAGCAGAGAGTCCTTCCTCTCAATAGCAGAAAGTACTCCGAGAAACTCTGCCAGACGGATCGCCTCCAGCCACTGTTCTTCCTCTGTAGGAGCTTCGCTGGCAAAGATGGCTCGAAACCGACCGGCAAGCACCCTAAGCTCAGCCTCCGCACCTTCGAGAGTGGTAAAGGTCTCATCATCGATAAATACGACTGGCTGATCGAAGCAGAAGCCGAGAGCTCTCATCGCCAGTCGATATGAGCCGTAGACGGCTTCATGTTTGCAACCAAGAGCCAGCTCAACTTCTGAGAAGAATTCCTCTAACTCCCAGAATGCACCGATTGGCATTGGGTGAGGATCATCAGAGCTGTCTTTAGAGCTGTCCTTGATCCAGGCAGACAAGCACCTCGCCGCTTCTCCTGCTGGTTCCAACCAGTGACCAACGGAATGCTGCTCAACCAGATGGCGACTGTACACTGTGCACCTCCCTAGGTTGTTTCGTCTAGACTTATCATACATTTCTAGGGAGAAAATCAAAGTGAGCCCAAACTTGGCTTTTGCCCAAACAATAGGTAATGTTACCCCAGACTTCAAGATGAAAGATAAGGAGATCCAGATGGACATCAGCGACCTGAAGAAGCACGGTTACGTCAGAGTAAGATACCCGAGAGACCTACGCACCTCTGTGGTACAAGCCATGGCGTCGTGGCAGACCTTCTGCACTCTACCCGATGAAGTGAAGAGGGCGTTCTCGGGTGGCGACAGGACCAACGACTTCGGCTACATGCGCCGAGAGGACAAGGTGGGTACAGCCGACGACAAGGAGCTGTTCCACGTCCTCAGGTCTGACCTACCCGAGCTCGCTCGCAGAGCCGACGAGGTGCACGACAAGCGCGCTGTCGAGTTTATCTACGCTGTAGACGAACTCGTGAGGATGGCAGAACCTGTCATCCTTGCCTTCGCTCAAGAGACCGAGCGTCACTACGGGCTCAAGGGTTTCGCGGAGTCTGTGCTCAAGAACAGAGACCAATGGGTCTTCCGCTACCTCCACTACATGGGTGGAGAGACACTGGCCCACGCGCACCCCGATCGTGCTGGCGCCACCCTCCACCTCTGTGAGAGTACTGGCGGAGGAGAGTACCTGAACTTCGACAAGAAGTGGCGCCCTTGGCCCCTCTCTGTCGACGAGACCATCATCTTCCCCAGTATGGTCCTGCAACATCTCTCGCACGGAGTGCTGAAGGCCCTCTACCATCGAGTGACAGCGACAGCAGAGTCCCGCCGAAGCGGTCGCTTCGCCATGGTCGCCTTCGTTTACTTCCAGCACACACACGCGTACAACGGTCCGAGACTTCAGGACTTCGAAGAAGGGTTCAACTACGATATGCCCTTCGAAGAATTCCAGAAGCTCTTCTGTCCCACGACATAAGACACACCCATCCTAGTAGCCAGAGGCGAACGGATGGGTTAAACGTTTTTATATATCTAGACCCTACTTCCTATCAATCTTTCTCGCGAGTTCTAGGAGAAGTTCGTTCTGGTTCTCAAGATGAGCGATGACCACTTCGATCTCGTGTTCTGCCTTCTGGTTGACCTCGAAGTCTTCTTGAGCACGTTGCTCAGAGAACTTACCCTCGATGTTCTGCCCCACCATGATGAGCGGCAAGAGGACGAGCTGGAGGATATTGGAGGAGAAGAGCCAGATGACGAAGGCTGGTGCTGGGTCGAAGCGGTACTCAAGAGGACCCATAGTGTTCCATAGCAACCAGAGGATAGTCCACACAGCGAGGAGGAAGAAGAAGCCCATAGTACCCACACCACGTGTGACCACCAGAGCAAAGCGTTCTACGGTAGTAAGACGCGTCCTCACCTCTCGGTGAGCGTGCTTGATCGGCTTTCTCACTTGTCTAAGCTCAACCAAGGTCGGCGGGTTATGTTTGTATTCCATTGACTACTAGTCTATACTAGTGGCAACAATAAGTTATACACAGCATTGCAACCCCGTATCAATCAGCGCATAAACGCACGCGAACTCCGTGTCATCGGACCACAAGGTGAGAACCTCGGTGTCCTCTCTCTAGAAGAAGCTCTCAAGGTCGCTGAGACCCACAACCTCGACCTCATAGAAATCTCCCCCAACGCTATCCCTCCAGTGGCAAAGATTGCCGACTTCGGCAAGTATCTCTACGAAGAAGCCAAGAAAGCCAAACAATCCAAGAAGGTCGGCTCATCTGAGGTCAAGAACGTGCAGGTCAAGATCGGCACCGGTGACCACGACCTCGCTCTCAAGGCCAAGAAGGCCTCCGAGTGGCTCACAGAGGGCAACAGAGTCAAGCTAGACCTCTTCCTCCCCGGTAGGGCCAAGTACCTAGACGAGAAGTTCCTCAGGGAACGTATGGACCGTATGCTCAAACTCGTCTCCGTAGACTACAAGATCTCCTCCCCAGCCACCAAGAGCCCCAAGGGCATGTCCGTACTCATCGAAAGGGCCTAGGCTTTACAAATAGCCCTAAATACGTAATATAGAGCTCTGTTAATTCCATGTCGATCAAGACCAACAAATCATACTTAAAGCGCATCAAGGTCACCAAGAAGGGCAAGCTTCTTACTCGTAAGGCGGGTCAGAACCACTTCAACTCCAAGGAGCGCCGTGCTGCCAAGGCCGCCAAGAACAGGGGGTCAGAGTTCCATATGACTATGAAGGAGAAGTCTCGTTTCCTCGTGGGTACCAAATAACCTAAACCACCATGTCCAGAGTAAAGAAAGGAGTAAACGCGCTTAAAACTAGGAGAAACATCCTCCGCAAGGTTAAGGGCTATCGCTTCGGTCGCTCGACCAAGGAACGTCAGGCAAACGAAGCCATCTTCCACGCCGGCACATACTCCTTCGCCCACAGGAAGGACAAGAAGGGTGACTTCCGCCGACTCTGGAACGTCCGCATGTCTGCCATCCTCAAGGAGAACGGCATGAGCTACTCCAAGTTTATCCCCCTCCTCAAGAAGGCCGATATCGCCCTCGACAGGAAGATTCTCTCCCAGATTGCCAACGAATCCCCCGACACTTTCAAAAAGATTCTCGAATCCGTTAAATAAGTAAGTAAAAAGAATTCAGTTTATCTAGACTCTCGCAGTGCGACGGCACGAGAGAGCGAAATTTTCACCAGAAAATTATCGCGAGTCTAAGGAAACTGAATTCTTTTTACTTATAAGTCCACTTCGTAACTCTTCCCCTCTTCTGTAGCCACGGCTTCGAGGTCTAGCTCATCTTGTAGACGCTGAGCGAGGAAGATCTGCGACTTCGGCTCGCCCATACCGACAAAGACTTTCTTCAAGGTCTTCTCACTATGTGAGACAAACTCGACCAGAGCATCCGAGTCTGCGTGCCCAGAGAAGCCGTCAATCTTCTCTATATGAGCCCTCACTATGACTTGCTCATCATCTATGGTTACTTTCTTGACCCCTTCCTCTATCTGCCGACCGAGAGTGCCTGTCGCTTGGTAACCCATAAGGAGTAAGGTCGACTTAGGATCAGGTAGATAGTGTATCTCGTGCCCAAGGATACGCCCTGCAGTAGACATGCCGGAACCAGCGATGATGATCTTCGCCCCCTCAATACGAGCAATCTCTCGAGAGTCCTGCGCCCGTGCGATCTCCTTGAGTTTAGAAAATTTGAATATATCGTCCCCTCTCGCAAGTTCCTTCTGAGCAGACTCGTTGTAACGCTTACCTCCTCTCTCGTATATGGCAGTAATCTTGATCGCAAGTGGCGAGTCGAGGAAAACGGGTACCTGTGGCACCAACTTCGACTCGAAGAGGTTGTCGAGGAGAGAGAGGATGACCTGTGTTCTCTCGAGAGAGAAGGCTGGTATGAGGAGTGCTCCACCACGCTTGATAGACTCTGAGACTATGAGCTTGAACTTCTCCTCACGTAGCGACCGGTCCTCGTGGTTCCTATCTCCATAGACACTCTCCATCAGAAGATAATCCAAACCCTCTACGTTCTCTCTGTCTCGGAGGAGGGGTGAAGGAGAGTTGCCGATATCTCCAGAGAAGAGCATAGTCTTGCCCTCCTTGGTAGTGAACTTATACATCGCCGAGCCGAGTACGTGTCCCGCATCGAAGAGTTCTAGGGTGAAGTCTCCGAAGTCTCTCGGCTCGTGGTAGTCGAGCTCCTTCCACAGACTCATCGCCCCAGAGACATCATCTACGGTATAGAGAGGGGTCTCGTTCTCGCGACCAATCTTGACCGCATCGAGCATAAGAAGGTTCCCTATCTCCATAGTCTCCTTGGTAGAGTAGATCTCTCCCCTGAAGCCTTCTTTGTATAGCTTGGGTATAAGACCTACGTGGTCGATGTGTGCGTGAGTGACGAAGAGGATATCGATAGAAGACGGGTCGTAGGCAAAAGTCTTCTTGTTGTGCGCATGTGCGGACTCACCTCCCTGTTGCATCCCACAGTCGATCAGAATTCTTTTCGCCCCTATCTCGAAGAGGAAATTGGCACCAGTCGCGCTCCCCGCTCCACCATAGCAAGTGAGTTTAGCCATGGTTCTTTTTCTTAGAAGCGAGCACTACTGCCAAGAGTGCCCCCGAACTATCTAGAAGTAAGTCGTTTACAGTATCTGCCATATAACCTTCGTGAGAATCAGTGATGTCGAAGGCGTATTCATATACCTCCCAACCTACTCCAATAACCATCACACAGACAAACACGAATATGATAGTGAGCGCTCGACTCTCAAATCTCTGTCGGAAGATAAGCCCTGAATGGAAAAGTCCCCAATAGATACCAAACCCACCGGTCAAAGGGACCAAGAAGTGCATCAAGACGTCATACCACCAATACACCCAGAAGAGGTAGAGGGACATACCCATGAAGTACATCGTCGCTGTCACTATTGCCAAGACCAGAGTGCTGTAGAGGACGGATTTGCTACTCATATGAGTATATTCTAACAAAAATACCGACCAATGTCGGTATTTTTGTTAGGGCTGTTCTGGTATTCCCTAGTGTTTAGACTAGGTGGGTGCCCGCAGTAATGACCCAAAGGTCAGAACTATAAAGACTCCCTTAATATTTTTTAGCTAGATAATACCTCGAACAACCCTGCATACATTATAATCACACTAGAAAGTTTTTCCTGTGAATATCGTCTGGACGAGGAGAGAAAAGTAGTTTGTATTCGACCTTACTTCTAGCGACGAATTGAAGCTATTCCAGAATACCGTCTAGATTAACGTCATAAATGATCGCTTCCTGTACAAGACGATAATCTGTGAGCTCTTCTGGCTTGAACCATAGGTCGATCTCCTTGTCTGCCTCCTCGACAGAACCAGAAGCGTGGATAACATTTCTGATAGAGCGGTCATCCTTGTCAGACATCTGGTAAGAATCGAGAACATAGTCCCCTCTGATAGTGCCGACATCAGAAGTAAGTGGTTCTGTGCCTCCGACAAGCTTCCTAACCATCTTTACCGAGTGGGCACCCTCCCAGACCATGGCGACAACTGGACCAGAGGTAATATATTTCTTGAGATTCCTTAGGATTATCTCGGTAACCTTCATAGGATCCGTAATAGGAGGAGTAAGACCCTTGGAAATATAGCCTGCAATAGTCTTCTCTCCAGTGACAATTCTCCAGTTGGGGTCGAGAGTGTAGTGCTTCTCTACGTGTTCTTCTGTAGGTACCACCATCTTGATGGCTACGAGCTTGAGGCCCACCTTCTCAAACCTCCCCACAATCTCTCCTATAAGAGAGCGCTGAACTCCATCAGGCTTTACCGCGACAAACGTTCTTTCTTTCTTGGGATGCATGAATATTTAAATTAGTTATTTGAGGTTAGAATTATATTTCCTTTCTCGGTAATTGCAACGGTGTGTTCGAAGTGGGCACTCATCGAACCGTCTCTCGTCACTATCGTATAGCCGTCTGGGAGTACCTTGATGTCGCCCTTACCGGTGTTGAGCATAGGTTCTATGGCGATAACCATCCCTGGGACGAGCTTCATCCCCTTACCCTTCACTCCTACATTGGGCACAAACGGTTCCTCGTGTACCTTGTGCCCCACTCCGTGCCCTGCAAGATCCTTCGCCAGAGAGAACTTGGTCTGCTTCGCCACTGCGCTGATAGCTGCGCCGATGTCTCCGACAGTGTTACCGGGCTTGGCTGCCTCGATCCCTCTCTCGAGAGCTAGTTTGCAATACTTCATCAGGTCTCGCGCCTCGTCATCTACCGCTCCACAAGGCACGGTGATAGCCGAGTCGGTGATCAGTCCACCGTGGACAAGACCAAGGTCTATAGAGACGATATCTCCTTCCTCGAGAAGTCTCTCGACTTCGTTCGGTATACCATGCACGATCTCGTTATTGATCGAAACACAGAGAGCCGCGGGGAAGGGTCTATCTGCCCCGTATGGCTGGTAGCCAAGGAAGGCAGGCTTATCTCCTCCTGCCTTGATCAGCGCCAGAGCTTCTTCCTCTAGGAGGAAGGTCGAGACTCCCGGCTTGACCATCTTGGCTAGTGCAGAGAG
>CAYFZH010000009.1:14262-19350 GCA_964347785.1 uncultured Candidatus Saccharibacteria bacterium | reverse complement strand
ATGACCGGTAAGACGTCCTTGTCGAACCAGTCTAGACGCTTGTCGATCTTCGCCAAGTTTATATCGTCACTTCGACCACGTTTGAGAAGATGCTTCTCTGACCAGTCTCGAGAAACTTCTAGGTAGATCACTGTGGGTCTCTCCCTTTGGAAAAACTTGAGTGCCGAGGTGAGGATCTCTGCTTCGTCTGTCGCCCTAGGAGCACCGTCGAAGATCAGGTGCATATTCTCATCCAAGTCATCTATCAAGATGTTGCTCCACATCCAGCAAGCAAGGAAGTCTGGTTGTCGCTCGTCTCTCGACATCACTTCGTTTGAGAGTTTCGAAGCCAAACTCTTGCCTCTGATAAAACCTCTGAAGTGCTCACCTGTCTCAATATAAAGCATCTTACGCTCGCCTTCTTCGAGTCGATGAATACGCTCCTTAAACAGATGTGCTTGCGTCCCTTTACCAGAGCCAGAGCGTCCGATAAATATCACCGTATGTAACATGAGATCAATTATAACTTAGCTTTCGGCAAAATCAGGATAAATAAAAGACCCTCGAGCCCAGTGACAAAGAGCCAAAGGGTCCGAGGGTCGAAAACAAAGGTGCAAATTTTCAGTTGGCGGGAGAGAACACCCGAAGACCAGCGCGCCACCTGATGACATCGCGCCTGTACGTGTCCACGCTCGACAACCGGCGGCCGGCATCCCAGTCCACACGCACGACGTAGGAGCCGGTGTAGAAGAGGTTGGCGCGCCCGTTGTTCATGAGCAAACCCTCCTCGCCGTTTGCCTGCCTTGCGATGAGACCAGCGATCACGGCGCACACCACCGTCTCATCGAAGAAGTGATTCTTCGGCAGAGGCAACTCGATCTCGGCGTCGGTGAGATCGCGCATCAGCTCGAAGCGGTCGACCTTGAAAGTCGTGCCCGCCTCGCTCGGCTTCGCCTTGGTGACGACCCTCGCACGGAAGTCGTCCCAGACGTAGAGACCAGAGCGGGTGTGATAGAACACGTCGGGGTCGTGACGTTCACCGAGCGCAATCGTCGTCGTACCGATCGGGGCGAGATCAAGCATGCTGTTGATCGCTTGCTCGAGCGCGGTCTCGATGTGACTGGCGAAGATCTGTCCGCGACCATCGAGTGCCCGCAGCACCGCCTTCGGGTCACCGTATTTCTCGGCGAGTTTCGGCAGAGCCGTAGCCACGCCAATGTTGATGATCGAGCCGAGCTGGCTCAACTGTCCCGGAGCAAAGGTCGTTCCCATGATGGGCTGTCCTTTCTCTAGCTGTCCTGATGCGGGGAACCCGCACTCATCAGCTTCTGCCTATATTACACACCTAAAGCACCCTTGTTGTCAATGGGTAATTTGAGGACTTAAAATAAGCCTTTTATGCAAAATTAGTACTCGCGAGCAGAGAGTTGAGCGTCGACCTTCTTCACGAGGTCGATCACTACAGAGACGACGATGAGGAGAGCGGTACCACCGATGGCTAGAGACTGGATACCAGTGACTGAGCGGAGGATGAGAGGCAGGATGGCGATAACACCGAGGAAAAGGGCTCCGACGAGAGTTAGTCTCGTGAGTACGCGAGAGATGTGGTCGGCAGTTGAGACACCCGGACGGACTCCAGGGATGAAGGCCCCTGACTTCTGGAGGTTAGTAGCGATAGCATCTGGGTCGAAGGTCACTGCAGTGTAGAAGTAGGTAAAGACGAAGACCAGTACGAAGTAGGCACTAGTGTAGAAGGTGTTGTCTGCCAAGAGGTTGACCATCGTGTTCGAGAAGGAAGCTATCACAGCGATAGTCGACTTGGCGAGGAAGAGGAAGATCATCCTAGGGAAGACGAGGAGTGAGAGGGCAAAGATGATAGGGATCACACCGGCTTGGTTGATACGCAGTGGCAAGTATGTAGATACGCCTCCGGCTACAGATGAGTTGCCTCTGATCTGCTTGGCATAAGTGACGGGTATAGGACGCTCTGCCTCGGTGATCACCACCACACCGAAGGTGACAAGGAGTGCGATAGCAAGACCCAAGATATAGATCGGAAGCTGGGATGGATCGTAGGTAAAGAGGAGTTGGCTCAGCTGAGCTGGAAGGCTTGAGACGATACCAGCGAAGATGATGAGAGAGACACCGTTACCGATCCCGAACTCAGTGATAAGCTCACCGAGCCACATGAGGAGCATGGAGCCTGCAAGGATGATGACGAGGTCTATGGCCAATGCGTTGAAGCTAAGCGCTGGTAGGGCTCCCTGACCCTGTAGGAGCTTGATAAAGGCGTAACCCTGCATCAGAGCGAGGGGCACAGTGAGAAGTCTAGAATATTGGGTAAAGCGCTGTCGACCAGCCTCCCCTTCCTCCTGATGCATCGCCTTGAGCTTGGGCGACATCACGGTCATAAGTTGCATGATGATAGAAGCGGTGATGTAAGGACCGACACCGAGCATCACGATAGAGAGATTGGAAAGACCGCCTCCAGAGAAAAGGTTGAGAAGGTTTAGAAACTCAGATCCCGAGAGTAGTGCCTGAAGACGAGCAGGATCTATCCCAGGGATGGGGACGATAGCAAGGATACGACTCACTACGAGGAGCCCGAGGGTAAAGAAAATCTTCTTCCGCAGAACTGAGTCAGCGAAGATGAGTCTCAATTTTTCGAAAAATTTGGACATATAGACAGCTTACAGCTTCTAGCCCTTAGCTACTAGCTTCTTGTCAGCTAAGTGTTGCTTGAGAGCAGGGCCCACGAGCTTACTCTGGCGTGACTTCAGAGAAGATTTGCCACGACCACGGAGCTTCGGCACACGCTTGATGAAGTCTCTGAGCTCAGGCCTGTTCTTGTGACCGGCACGAGAATTCTGACCCTTGGTCCCACGACCAGAAGTCTTGCCACGAGTACCACCACGTCCGACTTGTCTCGACTTCTTGTTGGCGGTCTTTCTTTTGAGTGTATGGAATTGCATGTTAGTTCTTTCTTTCGCGAATCTTAGTACCGTCGAGCATCTGGAGAGCCTTGATCGCTACGTAAGCGTTGTTGGCACTGTTCTTGGATCGAGAGAGAAGCTTCGCTCCCACGTCCTTGAGTCCTGCAAGCTCGAAGACTGTACGGACAGAGCTACCAGCAAGGAGACCCTTACCCGGAGCAGGCATAATCTTGACCACAGAGGCGGCGTACTTGGCTGTCACATCGTGAGGGATAGACATCTCCTTGGTGGTGTTCACAGTTATCATATTCTTCTTGGCATCGCGGAAGGCCTTCTCGATAGCAAGAGGGGTGTCAGAAGCCTTGCCCTGACCCACACCTACCTGACCCTTCCTGTTGCCTGCGACGAGAGCCACAGAGAAGCTGAAGCGACGACCACCTCCCATCACACGAGTCACACGGCGGAGACTGACGATCTTCTGGTCGAACTCCGGCTTCACACGAGTGTCACGACGTGGACCACGGCGATTGTTCTGTCTACCACCACGACCACCTCTGTTGTCACCCCCTCTGTCTCCTCCCCTATTGTCTGCTACAGGCTTAACAGGCTCAGTTGGTACTGGAGTGGCTGTGGTCTCTACTTGAGTTGTTACTAATGTGTCTTCCATAGATTAAAATTTAAGTCCCCCAGCTCTAGCTGCATCTGCCAAGGCTCTCACCTTGCCAGTGTAGACATAGCCTCCGCGGTCGAAGACTACTGCCTCCACCGACTTGACCAAAGCAGACTTGGCTATCTCTGCACCAACCTTGCTTGCATCAGCGCCAGACGCAGAAGCCAAGGTCTTGCCAGCAGTGTCGTCGATAATCTGAGCGTAGATAGCAGTGTTGGACTTGAAGACAGAGAGTCTGGGTACAGAAGCTGTACCGCTTACCTTGGTGCGGATCTTCTTCCTCTTCCTGTCTCGAGCTGTTTGTGTACGTGAGATGGACATAATCTTTATGCGGTCTTCTTGCCCTGCTTCCTGCGGACAACCTCGGTATCATAACGCATTCCCTTGCCTTTGTAAGGTTCTGGCTTCTTGAGGTCGCGAAGCTTCGCGGTAAAGGCACCTACCTCCTCCTTGTTGCTACCAGAGACAGTGATGTTGTTCTTCTCTGCAGTGACCTTGAGAGTCTTAGGGATCTCAATCTCTACAGGGTGAGAGAAGCCGAGAGCGAAAACGATCTTGTCACCCTTAACCTCTGACTTGTAACCAATACCCTCGAGGATAAGCTTCTTCTCGAAAGGCTTGTTTACTCCAGAGACCATATTGATAAGGTGTGAAGCGTAAGTGCCCCAGAGAGCCTTAGACTCAAGAGTCATCCTGACAGGAGAGAGGGTCACAGAGTTGCCCTCCACATTTACCTTGATGAGAGGGTGAGATGTGCGAGTAAGCTCGCCCAAAGGACCCTTGACCGTGATCAAAGAGTCAGAGAGTGTGAGCTCTGTGCCTGTTGGGAGTTCTATTACTTTTTTACCTATACGTGACATATTTTTACCAAATTTGAAATAGTGCCTCACCGCCCAACTTCTGCTTCTTGGCCTCGCGACCAGTCATCACTCCAGCTGAGGTGGAGAGGATAAGTGAGCCGTAGCCGTTCTTCACCGTGCGGATCTCTTCTGCCTTCTTGTAGATCCTCTTGGAAGGCTTGGAGATGCGCTGGACACCCTTGATCTTAGGAACTCTGTTCTCTAAGAAGAGAGCAATAGAGAGCACTGGTCTACCCTTCTCTGACTTCTGCTCGACGCTCTTGAGATAACCTTCTTTCTTCAAAACCTCGGCGATAGAGTGCTTGAGCTTGGAGTAAGGGACGGAGACATTCTCAAGACCGGCATTGCCGGCGTTCTTAAGCTTGATGATGAAGTTTGAGATTGTATCCATAAATTTACCAAGAAGCCTTCTTGACCCCAGGGATCTTACCCTCGTTTGCAAGCTCACGGAAGCAGATACGACAGAGGTCGAAGTCTCTCATATAACCACGCTTCCTGCCACAGCGAAAACAACGATTAGTAGCCCTAGAGGGAAACTTGGGCTTCTTCTTGCTTCTAGCTATGACTGATGTTTTGGCCATTTCAAATAAAAAGGGCTGTAAAGCCGTGCGGACAGCTTACCACAAGGGCTATATGGATTCAAGGG
>CAYFZH010000009.1:0-14162 GCA_964347785.1 uncultured Candidatus Saccharibacteria bacterium | reverse complement strand
CAGGGCGCCCCGAGTGGGGCGCCCTTTTTAGAACTAGAACGTACCAAGGACTACAGGGGTTAGCTGGCGGAACTACCCGCCGCCTCGTCTTCAGCCGTAAGCTCTTCTTCCAGATGCTTGCCCACAGCTGTCACAAGAATTTGGATCTCCTCTTTCTTCCCCCGAACAAAGCTCTCAAGTGCACCCAGCTCACCGACGAGGGGGCTGAACTTGTACTTGAACGACTCTGCCTCGGTCAACAGATTGCCGAAAAGGATGATGTCGTGGACAAGATCCTTGACGTTGTTAGGGTTCAGAAGCCACTGGTCGAAGGCATCCCCCTTCGGAAGATCTCTCATATACGCTTCGAGATGACTGCCAAACCCTTCGTACTTCCACTTGAGGCTTGCGTTTGACACAAACACCCCAAGCAACGTATTTCTCACGTAGGGAAGCATCCGGGAAATCGCACCCTCTTCGCGAGACTTGGTGCAACCAAAAGAGATGGCACTCAAATTGTAATGAAGGGGTGCAATCAAACTAAACCCGTCCGTAGTTTCAAGCGAAAACTCCTCAAAACTATTGGACACCCTCTCTCCACAAAACGAGACTTCTACGTGACGCGACTCCAATTCTGACTTAACTAGATTGAAGAAGGGAGCAAGGTGCTCACGCCGAATCTGCATCTTGCGACCATACTCCAACTTAAATTCCATCTCTTTGTCATGCTCGATAAGCTTGTAGGCCTTATTCACAAGCCGAGTAACCCAGTAAGCGAGCAACAACCAGATAAGAGGCAGAAATGGTGCCAGCCTACTAACCGTATTGGCGAACCGAGTGTCACCTACGGCAAAGAAAGCAGCAAGACCCAAAAGTGTGAGAAAAAATCCTTTATCGTAGAGAAACCAGTTGATCTTCCTGTGTCTCCTCAACCACTGAACCAAGAAATCCATTCGTGTACCCTCCTCGCAGGATATTACAACTCATAATGCGACTAGTCAATATGTTAAATGCAAAACAAAAACTCCCGAACTTTCGGGAGTTTTTGTTTTTAAATTGGAGAAATTTATTTCTTAAACGGAAAGCCTAAGTGAGTGAGGAGTTTTGTCACCTCATCCTTCGACTTGGCGGTAGTTACCACAGTGATAGCCATGCCGAAGACGTCCTTCAACTCCTCGTCGGTAGTCTCAGGGAAGATAGTGTGCTCCTTGATCCCGAGAGTGTAGTTGCCCATCTCGTCTGCTGCCTTCGGGTTGATCCCGCGGAAGTCCTTGGTACGAGGGAGAGCGATGTGGATGAGCTTCTCGAGGAAGTCGTGCATCCTGTGACCTCGAAGAGTGACTTGGTAGCCGACCACATCTCCCTCACGACTCTTGAAGGATGCCACAGAGACCTTAGCTCCTCTTGGAGTTGCCTTCTGTCCGGTGATACGAGCGAGGCGATCCTCGACAACCTTGAACTTGTTCTTATCTTTGAAAGAACCGACACCGACAGAGACCACGACCTTGGTGATCTTGGGAGTCTGCATAGGGTTCTTGTAACCTGTGAACTTCTTGGTTTTTTCCTTTAGAGTTTCCATATATTTACTTGGCGAGTTTGACATTAGAGACGTGGATCGGGAAGTTCTTCTCGACTATACCACCCTTGGCGCCCTGCTTCTTGGAACGCTCGTGGACCTTCTTGGCATTGACTCCCTCGACGAGCACTTGGTTCTTCTTGGGAAGTGCGCGAAGAATCTTACCGGACTTGCCCCTGTCCTTACCTGCGAGCACTATTACGTTGTCTCCTTTTTTTACGTGCATATATTTATACGACTTCTGGGGCACGAGAGATAATAGTCTGATAACCCTTCTCTCCAATCTCTCTTGGGACTGGACCGAAGACACGACCTGCCATAGGCTCCTTCTTGGCATTGTCGAGGATGACGACCGCGTTCTCGTCGAAACGGACATAGGTACCGTCCTTCCTGCGGAAGGGAGCCTTCTGGCGGACAACCACAGCATAGAGCACATCCTTCTTCTTGACCGACTTTCTAGGTTCCGCCTTCTGTACAGAGAGGACGACCAGCTCGCCGATAGAAGCGTAGCGCTTCTTGGAGCTACCAAGCACCTTGAAGATCCTACCAAGCTTGGCTCCTGAGTTGTCGGCTATCTGGACTATGGTCTGTGGTTGGATCATAACGGGTGGTTATACTACTACAAAGTGCTTATCCTTGGAAATCGGCTTACTCTCACGGATCTCGACCTTGTCCCCCACTGACTTGGTGTTGCCAGCATCATGAGCCTTGAACTTCTTGCTCATCTTGATGAACTTCTGGTACTTAGGGTGCTTCTCGAAGCGCTCGACAAGCACGACAACAGTATCCTTCATCTTGGTCGAGACGACGGTACCGGAGAAAACCTTAGCCTTCTTTGCAATAACTTTATTCATATTATTTGTTGAGTTCGGTCATAATGCGCGCGATATCCTTGCGGACAACCGAAGTCTCTTTGACATTTCTGGTCTTAGAGCCTGCAGAGCCGAAACGGATACCCTTAAGAACCTCTCTCTTCTCATAGAGTGCTTTGACTAGGTCCTCCTTTGGCTTACCGTTGTATTTAGTCTTTTTCATATTATGTTCTGGCTACGATTCTAGTCTTCAAAGGTAGCTTGGTGCCCGCCTTCCTGAGAGCCTCACGAGCCACCACCTCTGTCACTCCATCCACTTCGAAGAGTACACGACCAGCTAGTACTGGTGCAACATATCCCTCGAGATCTCCCTTACCCTTACCCAGCTTCACTTCTGCAGGCTTCTTGGTATAAGGCATATCTGGGAAGATACGGATCCAGAGACGACCTGTCTTGCCGATAGAGCGAGAGAGAACCTTACGAGCAGCCTCGATCTGCTGTGAGCGGATACGGATAGGAGCCATAGCCTTGAGGCCGAAGGAACCGAAGGCGACCGTAGTGCCACGAGAAGCGACGCCAACACGCTTCGGATTTCTCCTCATAGTGTGCCACTTGCGATATTTAACTTTCTTGGGGAATAACATGATATTGAAAATTATTTGACGTCCTTCTCGAAGATGTCTCCTCGGTAGATCCAGACCTTCACTCCGATAGCCCCATAAGGCATCGAAGCTTTGGTGCAGTTGTAGTCCACGTCTGCACGTATAGTCTGGAGTGGGATGCGACCGAGCTTCCTGTCCTCAGTACGACTCATGGTGGCACCACCTAGGCGACCGGCGAGGAAGACCCTAACCCCCTTCACTTCCCTGTTCGCCATAACCTTCTCGAGGGTAGACTTCATCACACGGCGGAAGGGTAGACGCTTCTCGAGACCTTCGACGATCATCTGGGAGACGATGGCAGCGTTTGCCTCAGCGTTCTTGACCTCCTTGATGTCGAGCTTCACATCCAACTTGTCGCTCAAGAGATCGTGCTTCTTGAGAAGCTTCTTGATCTCGCCTCTGAGAGCCTCTGCTCCGTCACCCTGACGACCGATGATCATACCTGGGCGTGAAGTGGAGAGGATGATACGTAGTTGCTTCTCGCTTCTCTCAATCTCGATGTCCGCTACGTAGAAGCCCTTGAGCTTCTTCTCTAGGAACTCTCGGATAAGCACATCTCCACGGAGAGACTCCTTGTACTTACCCTTAGGTGAGAACCAACGACTCTTCCAGTCACGGAGAGTACCAAGGCGATGTGAATATGGGTGGACGACGTGTGTCATAGGATTATTTTGTATCTTTTGGCTTAGAGAACTTTACCTTCTTAGCCTTAGGAACAGATTCTACCAAAACGACACGAACCTTGCTGGTTCTCTTCCTGATAGGGTTAGCCATACCACGGCTACGAGGCTGTCTCCTGTAGAGGATAGGTCCCCCATCGACAGTGAGAGTCTTGACCACTAGGTTCTCTGTAGGGATCTCAAGACTCTTGGCATTAGCAAGAGCTGAGGCAATAAGCTTCTGAAGAGGGAGAGCGGAGCGCTTGGGTATGAAAGAGAGAAGGGTGATAGCCTCCTCTGCACGCTTCCCACGCACGACTCCAGCTACCACGCGAACCTTGCGAGGAGACTGACGGTAATTCTTGAGTTCTGCGCGGACTTCGTTCATAACTATTTCTTCTTAGCGTCAGTAGAACCCTTAGCAGCCTTAGCGGCAGCGACCTCAGCATCCTTCTGCTTGCTCTCAAGATCCTTCTGCATCTTGCCTCCGTGACGGATGAACTTGCGAGTAAGAGAGAACTCACCTAGGCGGTGTCCTACCATATCCTCAGTCACGAGCACTTCTATGTGGTCGCGACCGTTGTGTACACCGAAGGTAAACCCGACCATCTCAGGGGCAATCTGGCAGGCACGGGACCATGTCTTAATAACGCCTGTTTCCAACGGCTTTCTGCCCTCAATCTTCTTGAGGACACGGGGGTCGACATATGGACCTTTTGCAGAGGATCTAGTCATGTTTCAAAACAAAAAGCGTGGAAACGCTTGTGGGGAATATAGTATAGAAATATAGCCTTTAAGTCAACTTAAGCTACCAAAAACCACCCATTTGGGTGGTTTTTGGTATTCCGAGGTATTACCTAGCTAATCCGCCAGTGGCGGAAATACCTGTGGATTATGCGTCTCTACCCTTCATCTCACCACGAAGCTTGTCTATGAAGCTTGATGCTGCCTCCTGACCACCAAGGCCGAAAGAAAGGCCAAGGGCTAGAGAGACTGCGATGACGATGCCGGTAAAGAGAGTCTGACTGAAGGCTGCGGCGATGCCGAGCTGTGAGAGAGCAACGAGGATAGCGAATACCCAGACTGCCCACTTAGCGATAGCACCAGCGAAGTGTGCTGAGGCTACACCTGCAGTACGAGCGGCGGTAACCACTACGCGACCTGCGATGTCACCCACTACACCTCCAACGAGGAGAACGAGGGCGGCAGCAAGAACGCGAGGCAAGTAACCGAGAACTACATCCTGAAGGAAGAGGTTAACCTGTGAAAGACCGAGAACATCGAAGGCTGCCACAAGGAAAACTACGATAACAAACCACTTGACCAAGGCTCCAAGGAAGGCGCCAGAGTCTAGGCGGACACCTCCACGGTGGAGGAAGGTCTCAAGACCTGCACGGCGAAGTGCCTCGTCTACCTTAAGAGACTTCAATACTTGCCAAACTGCGCGGCCCAAAAGTGCTCCGATAAGCCATCCGACGATCAGGATGACCACTGCAACGACAAGGTTCGGGACGAAGTTGACTACTCCTACCCATAGATTCTGGAAGGAAAGAGTGAGAACGTCTCCCCATGTATTTAATAACATATGTTCTTAACTGAATTCAGTGCTAACTATTAATTACCTCTAAAAGGGGTATGCATTAATTATACACCTTAGGATAAGGGTAAATTAGGAGGTGTGGATAGCGATTTTGTTTACTGGGCGAGGTTGGAGACCGAGTTTGTTGAGAATCTTCTCGTGATCTGAGTCGAGAATGTCTCGGACCAGCTTGTCGTAGATACCCATACGGTACTGGAAGTCAGAAGTTTCGAAGACGGCGTAACGAAGCTCCTTGCCTAGTTCTGACTCTATAGAGGAGATAACGGAGACGAGCTTACCTTGCTTGATATGGTCCCCTACTATGAGGATGTCGACCCTTGAGTCTGGGTTGTGGAGGAAGACTCCGGCAATAAGGACGAGCTTGATGTTGCCAGAAGAAGAGATCTTCTTGACTATCTCCTTCTCAGAGAATGGAGCTGCGTCTATGAGGAAGTTGCCTATAGCAGAGAGGTGGCGGTAACCCCTGTTCAGAGTATAGGTCTTGACTCCCTTCTTGATGAGACCTGCCTTGACCAAGTTGGAGACCTCTCTACGAGCAGATGAGGCGCTAGTCTTTGCCCTTCTGGCAACTTCTGAAGCAGAGTAGGCGATACCGGGGTTGAAGATGAAGAGACGCATAATCTTGACCTTGACCTCTCCACCGAAGATGTGAGCAACCGAGTTTTGCATAAACGTATTGTACACCATGCAAAAAGCGCCTCAAGGGCGCTTTTTGCATTTTGAACCTTTTGTTAAGATTACTTGAATGACACCTTACCCCCTGCGTCTTCTATTTGCTTCTTCAATGCTTCTGCCTCTTCCTTCTTCATATCTGTCTTAAGCATAGCAGGAGCAGCGTCTACGAGGTCCTTGGCCTCCTTGAGACCGAGAGCAAGAACCTCCTTGACGACCTTGATCACAGCAATCTTGTTGTCACCAGATGCGGAGAGTTCGACGTTTACAGTCGACTTCTCTTCCTCAACAGGACCAGCGGCTGCGGCAGGGCCAGCAACTGCAGTAGCAGAGACACCGAACTTCTCTTCGAAGACCTTCACGAGCTCGTTGAGGTCAAGAACTGACATCTCCTCGATCTCCTTCACAATCTTCTCGAACTTAGCAGGAACCTTAACTTCTTTTGTTTCTTCCATATTAGTAAATTATTAGTTGATTAAGCTTTCTTCTTTGCAATTTCGTTAAGCCCAATTGCGAAACGCTGTATCGGAGAATTGATGATGTTGACGAACATACCACGGAGCACTGGAGTAGGAGGGATGGTAGCAATACCCTCGATCTCGCTCTTGGTCATATAGCGACCCTCGAAGACTCCTCCAAGAATCTTGAGATTCTCTGGGAACTTCTTCTGGAAGCTGTAGACACTGCGAGCTGGGGCCACTAGGTCCTCTCCCCAAGCGAGCGCGAGCTCACCTGGTAGCTCTGGCATCTGACCCTCGTACTTCTGGTCCTCGAGAGCCCTCTTGGTAAGAGTCTTCTTGGCTACTGAGTAAGAGATACCATCCTTGCGGAGGTCACTTCTCATAGCAGTAGTGTTACCTACCGAGAGGCCCTTGAAGTTGACGAAGACGAGTGAGCCCGCCTTCTTGAAGGCGCCGGTCAACTTATCAACTATTTCCCCTTTCTTGGCTTTAGTAATGGCCATTTGGGTTTAAGCTTGTAGCTTATAGCTGTTAGCTTGTAATGTGCACGTATAAGGCTAAAGAGATTGGGATCTCGGCGAGAAATTAAGGGTATATACCCACTCACTGTCTTAGACCTTACAAGGGAATACTTTACAGATTTATATCAGAAAGTAAAGAACTTAAGCTTTACTTAGTGTCTTATGTACGTAAAATAAATAGATGGCTCAATCACAAGAAAGGCATCTAAGGTTTGCAGTCCTCGCCACAGACGTAGCTCTGTTCACAATCAAAGACAATCGCCTCCTCGTAAGAGTGACCAAGGTAAACCGCCCACCCCACTTCAAAAATATGCGGGGACTCCCTGGAGGGCTTATCGCACCACAAGAAACCGCAGAAGAAGCCGTCTCTAGACTAATCCTAGACAAGGCCAAACTTGATTCAAAAAAGGTCTATATCGAACAACTCTACACATTTAGCACAATAGATCGTGACCCCAGAGGTCGAGTAGTTGCTGTAGCCTATCTTGGACTAGTACCGTGGGAGAAACTCTCCCTGACTGAGCGTGGTGAAGCAGAAGATAGTCAGTGGGTAGAACCGACTGACATAGGCAAACTAGCATATGATCACAACGAGATTCTCCTCTTGGCACTCTCCCGTCTCAAGTCCCGTGTCACCTACACCACTCTTATGAGCAAAATCCTTCCCAAAGAGTTTACTCTCACTGAGCTTGAGCAAGCATACGAAAATACTCTCTACATAGAACTAGACAAGCGTAATTTTAGAAAGAAAATTCTCAAACTGAAAGTTCTTTCAGAGGTCCCTAGGAAACGCCAGGCGGGTAAGTCTCGCCCAGCCCAGCTTTATAAGTTCAGTTCCGAAAAGGTTAGTGAAATCAACATAATTTAAGAGTTCTCCCCTATGAAATTGATTTGTTGTTGACAAGAATTTACTAAGTGTATATACTACACTTAGTAATGTTATACAGAGTGTGGGCACATATTTTTTACCCATACATAGTGTATTAAGTACACTTATAACAAAGTTCTTTGTCATCCAACTAAGGAGAGTTATGCAGACAACAACTGTAGGCGTCGTAATCGGCAGGTTCCAAGTCCCTGTACTTCACAAGGGACATCGACACCTTATCGACCAAGTCGCGAGACTTCATGAGAAGCTCGTCATACTTCTAGGTGTCACTCCGGCGCTCTCAAACGCCCACGACCCCCTCGACTTCCCTACTAGGAAGGCGATGATCTCGAAAACATACCCAGACGCCGTCGTCATGGCGGTACCGGACAATCCTTCCAATGAAGAGTGGTCAGCACGAGTCGACATGATCATCGGAGAAGCACACCCCGGACTTCCTGCAATCCTCTACGGATCGCGAGAGAGCTTCCTCCCCTGCTACAGCGGACAACATCTGAAAAGGGAAATTGTCCCCTCGTCGTGCCGAAGCGGCACGACCGTCCGCAAGGAAATCGGGAAGAAAGTTCTTTCTTCGAAAAGCTTCCGTATGGGAGCGATCTACTCGGCAGAGAACAGACTCCCCATTTCTTACCAAGTCGTAGACGTGGCACTCGTAAACCGAGACAAGAACGAAGTTCTTCTCGGTAAGAAACGCCAGGACGGTAACAAGTGGCGCTTCATCGGAGGGTTCGTTGACCCGAGCGACAACTCACTCGAAGAAGCGGCTAGAAGGGAACTGCGAGAAGAGGTCGGTTTCCTCGAGATCGCGAACATCACTTACATCGGATCGGCGAGGATCAAGGACTATCGGTACAGAAGTGGTCCCGACAAGATACTCACAAGTTTCTTTGTCGCAAGCTACATCTTCGGCGCCCCCAAAGCTGCCGACGATATCGACGAAGTCCGCTGGTTCCCAATCGAAGTCGTCGAGGAAATTCTCGTGCCGGAACACAAGGTTCTCGGCACCCAACTCAACACTCATCTGAACAAAACGAGGGCACAGTGATCAACATCCAGAACAACATCCTTCTCCTCACCGACAGCTACAAGGTGGGCCACTACAAGCAGTACCCCAAGGGCACTACCCGCGTCCTCTCGTTCTTCGAGAGTCGTGGCGGTCGCTACTCGGAAACGCTGTTCTTCGGACTTCAGTACATCATCAACATGTATCTGAAAGGACCCGTGGTCACCGAGGAGAAGATCGAGGAAGCAAGGGAAATCTTCGCGGCGCACTTCGGTGACCCGACGATCTTCAACGAAGCTGGTTGGCGCCACATCCTTGAGGCGCACGGAGGGCGCCTGCCAGTCGAGATCAAGGCGGTCCGCGAAGGAAGCCGAGTCTCCACCTCAAACGTGCTCGTGACAGTGGTCAATACCGACCCGAAGGTGGCATGGCTCACCAACTATCTCGAAACACTTCTCGTCCAGCTCTGGTACCCGATGACGGTTGCCACTCAAGGCTACTTCATGAAGCAGACACTTCTCAAGTACCTCGAAATGTCTGGTACTCCTGAGGAGATCGACTACAAGCTCCACGACTTCGGTTTCCGCGGGTCGACAAGTGTCGAGTCAGCGGGCATCGGTGGTGCGGCGCACTTGGTAAACTTCAAGGGAACCGACACGATCCCCGGACTTCTCGTCGCTCGTCGCCATTACGGCGAACGGATGGCGGGAAACTCGATCAATGCTGCGGAACACTCCACGATCACGTCGTGGGGTCGCAGTCACGAAGCAGAAGCATACAAAAATATGCTTGAACAATACCCCAAGGGTCTTGTGGCAGTCGTCAGCGACAGCTACAACATCTACAACGCCTGCTACACCATCTGGGGAAATGAGCTTCGAGATCGAGTGCTCAACCGAGATGGTGTCCTCATCATTCGGCCGGACAGCGGCGACCCAGTCGATGTCCTGCCGAAGGTCCTCGAAATACTGGGTGAGAAATTCGGATGGAGCAAGAATACCAAGGGCTACAAAGTGCTCAATCCTAAGGTTCGTCTCATCCAGGGCGACGGGATCGACTACGAAAGCCTCGAGGTGATCCTCGAAGCGATCGTGGGTGCAGGGTGGTCAGCAGACAACCTCGCCTTCGGCTCCGGTGGTGGGCTCCTCCAGAAGTTGGATCGTGATACCCAGAAGTGCGCGTTCAAGTGCTCTGCCGTGGAGATTAATGGTGAATGGTCCGATGTGTACAAGGATCCATTCACCGATCCCGGCAAACGCTCCAAGCGCGGACGACTGGCCCTCATTCGGGAAGAAAATCGCTTCAAGACCGTTCGCGAGAGCGAGGTCACGGGCGAGAACCTTCTCGAAACGGTGTTCCTCGATGGCGAGCTCGTCAGCGAGCAAACCTTCGCGGACATCCGCCGCCTCGCCGCGGCATAAGCATCAAAAGGGCGGACCACTTGGTCCGCCCTTCTTCATTTATTTCATAACAAAGACCCCCAACCATTGCTGGTTGGGGGTAGTACACGGGGGACTTCTAGGCGATCATGCTGGCGAGCTCGTCAGCGAGCTTCACCCGGTTGGCGAGCCGCGCCTCACGCGCCGCCGCATCACGAGCCTTGTTGCGCTCGGTGGCAGCGAGAGCCTCCTGCTGCTGACGGGCGAGCTTGGAGCCCGTCGCCTTCTTCGGCTTCTTGGTGCGCCGGAGCTCCTGCTCCTTGTCGACCTCCTCGACCACCTTGCAGGTGGCGTTGTAGGCCGCAATACGGAGTGAGAAGTCGGCATTGCCCTTCTCGTCGTTCACCGCACGCACCATCTTGCCGATCAACTCGCTCATCCGGTTGAGCAGGTCCTTGTCGTAGTCCTGCTGCTTCCGGCGGAAGAGTTCCTGGTTGAACCGCGCGACACGGGTCTTCTCATCCACCACGCGGTCGGTGACCGAGAAGTGGAGGAACCCCCCGACCTTCGCCCGAAGGCTCTGGTCGATGAGGGTTGCCGAGGCAAGCGCCTCGGTCTCGTTGTTCTCGCGGATGAGGGCGCTCAGGGCGACAATCTGCGCCCTGATATCCTCGGGGATGCTGAAGCCCTTGATGGACTTCACCAGCTCCACGAGCGAACGAACTCCGGCAACAAGCGTATCGAGATTCTTCATGACCAGACTCCTCTCTATATCGTACGTGTATTCTCTAAAAGAGCGGGATGCCCTTCCGAGAGGAGAAGCCCCTAGATCTCTCTAAGGGGAACTCTTCTCAGAACGGCAACCTTTATAACTACTTACATTATACACAATATTGGATAAATGTCAAGTACATCTAGAGAATAGACCTTAATACAGAAAAAGCCCCTATTCGGGGCTTTTTCTGGCTAATCTTATTTCTTCCCGACTTTCCTGCGTCGGACGATAAACTTGTTTGAATACTTCTTGGTACGTCGAGACTTCTGACCCTTGCCTGTAGGCTTGCCGTAGACAGAGATAGCTCTGCGACGACCGCGACCCTGACGTCCTTCACCTCCTCCGTGTGGGTGGTCTACTGGGTTCTGAGCAGTACCGCGGACAGTAGGGCGGATACCGAGCCAACGTGAGCGACCAGCCTTACCGAGGTTGACCAGTCTGTTCTCATTGTTGGAAACCTCACCGATAGAAGCCCAAGCGATAGCAGGGACCTTCCTCACTTCGCTCGAAGGAAGTTTGATGTCCACATAACCGCCGTCCTTGGCTAGGATCTCTGCATAGTCACCGCCAGAGCGGGCGATCTTCGCACCACCGTGTGGCTTGAACTCGACGTTGTAGACGAAGGTGCCGACGATCATATTGCCAATAGGCATACGGTTGCCGATAGTCATCGGAGCAGTCTCAGAGACGATAAATGTGTCCCCTACCTTGGCCGAGTTGTGGAGGAGTACATAGCGCTTCTCTCCGTCTTTGTATTGAGCGAGACCGATAAAGCCAGAACGGTTTGGATCGTACTCGATAGTCTTGATAGTGAAAGGGACGTTGAGCTTGTCATACTTGAAGTCCACATCTCTGTAGAGTCTCTTGTGTCCACCTCCCTTGTGACGAGTGGTGATACGTCCAGCCTTGTTCCTACCCACACCACGCTTGAAGCCAGAAACGAGAGACTTCTCTGGGATATTGGTAGTGATAATCTGACGGTAGTTGATACCGGTCATATTGCGACGAGACTTCGATGTTGGTTTGTATTTCTTGATATTAGTCATGTCGGTATCTTATATAAGGTCGATCTTATCGCCCTTCTTGAGCTCTACATACGCCTTCTTGCCACCACGCTTCACTCCACGCTTACCTCGGACGAAGACCTTCTTGTCTGCAATAGGAGCGATGTTGACCCTGATCGGAGTAACCTTGTAAGAAGCCTTGACCGAAGCAGAGACCGAAGTCTTGGTCGCATCTGTAGTCACTTCGAATACGTAGACATTGTTCTTGTCTGCTGCGATAGCAGCCTTCTCGGTGATACGAGGGCGGAGAAGGACATTCTTGGCTTTGATATTGTGGTTTGTCATATGAGTTACTTGGTGACCTTCTTCCTATCCTTAGCGATCTTGGGTAGAGACTTGATAGAAACATCTGGGTTCTCGACCAAGAGATACTTGTACTTGAGGAGAGTGAGGGGGTTTAAGTTTCTCGCCTCGATCACCTCGACATTGCCCATGTTAGAGAAAGCGCGCTCCACCTCCTTGCTCTTGGTAGAGAGAGCGATAGCGACTGAGTTTCTCTTCTTGGAGAGGATGGTCTCGAAGCCCTTGATACTCGAGAGAGACTTGAGAGAAGCGATAGCCACCTTGGTCTTGGGTGCCGAGAGAGTCATCTGGTCGAGGAAGAGGATCTCACCGTCCTTGAACTTGCGACTAAGGATAGTGTAAAGGGCCTTCGCCTTCATCTTCTTGGAAACCTTCCTGTCGAAGTTCTTGTCGTTCCTTGGACCGTGTGCCACACCTCCACCCACCCAGATAGGAGAGCGAGTTGAGCCGTGTCGAGCGCGACCAGTACCCTTCTGTTGCCAAGGCTTCTTGCCACCTCCAGAGACATCTGCACGGTTCTTGGTATGAGCGACATTCTTGCGAATAGAGGAGAGGAGGGAATCAGAAACCTGTTTGACGAGGTCTGCATTCCAAGTCACGCCGAAGACGCTCTCTGGCAATGTGACATTGCCCGCCTTCTTCCCTTCTAGACTGTAGACTGTTGCTTCCATATTACTTTGCTTTTATCTCGAGTTTGGTACCACGACGACCTGGGATAGCTCCGGAGATGAAGACCTCCTTGGTCTCTGGGAGAACCTTCGCGATACGAAGATTCTTGACGGTGATACGGTCACCTCCCATTCTCCCTGCCATACGCATGTTCTTGGCGACACGACCTCCAGCACGACCACCTGAGCCACCGATGGATCCCGGCTCACGCTCAGAATGCTTCTGACCGTGGGAACGAGGACCTCCTCGGAAGCCGTGACGCTTGACCACACCTTGGAAGCCCTTACCCTTCGAGGTTCCAGAGACAGTGACCATATCACCTTCTATCATCTGACCCAAGTCCGCTTCATTCTCGAGCACGACCAAGGTGACAGGAGTTACCACGCCGTTGTCTGCGAAGAGTTGGGTCATATTCACCTTTTTTGCTCGAATATTCATGTTCTTTTAGATCATCCTTACGTCAATGTTGACACCAGAAGGGAGGCTCAAGTTGGTCAGAGACTCGATCACCTTCGGAGAGGGGTTGATGATATCGATGAGACGCTTGTGGATTCGCATCTCGAACTGTTCTCGCGCATTCTTGTACACGAACGCCGCGCGGTTCACCGTATACACCTTCCTCTCAGTCGGTAGAGGGATAGGACCTTCGACTTGCGCATCGTAGCGGAGCGCTGTGTCCATAATCTGCTTGACCGAGAGGTCTAAGATCTTGGACTCATAAGCGCGGACGCGTATGCGAAGTCTGGTCACCGCCTCTTCGGCAGAGCCTTTCCCCTTCTTTGGTTTTGATGGAACTTTTGTAGCCATTTAATTAATGCTTTTGGTATAAGCTCGAGCAAACAAGTTTTTCGGTCTTTACCCTCTCTTCGGGGGCTCCCACAACCTCAAAACCTTGTTCGCGTCTCGCTTACTTATGCAACAATCTTAGTCACAACACCTGCACCCACGGTCTTGCCACCCTCGCGGATAGCGAAGCGCTGTTGCTCCTCGAGAGCGACAGGGGCGACAAGCTTGACCTTGAAGGTAGCTGTGTCACCCGGCATGATCATCTCAACACCTTCAGCAAGAGTCACGTCGCCAGTCACGTCAGTAGTACGGATGTAGAACTGAGGCTTGTAACCGGTGAAGAACGGAGTGT
>CAYFZH010000008.1:8563-26782 GCA_964347785.1 uncultured Candidatus Saccharibacteria bacterium | reverse complement strand
CCCGAATCTCGTCCTTGGCAAGGACGCGTTCTACCACTAAACCATAGCCGCAAGTATCGAAATATTAGCCTAAACTAGCTCGAAATGCTAGGATTTTCTCTGTCGGTCATTACGGGGCGTAGTATAGTGGTAGTATATATGCTTTGGGAGCATAAGGTCCGAGTTCGATTCTCGGCGCCCCGAAAGACCGGGCTGTAGTATAACGGTAGTATTTGCCCATGGGGTGGGTAAGGCCCGGGTTCAATTCCCGGCAGCCCGAAAGGATGAAGTTTGGCAGCATGTAGAACGAATAAGCGGGACTAGTTTAGTGGTAAAACAACAGTTTTCCAAACTGTGGTCGGGAGTTCGATTCTCCCGTCCCGCACCAAATGAACTCTTCTAATGGTGAAAACAATCAAGAAGCTCGAAATTCCTAAGGAGGTGAGAGAGGTCTCACTCTCTTTGACCACAGCTGGGTACGAAAACTACCTTGTCGGAGGCTGTGTCCGCGACTCTATCCTCGGCAAGACTCCCAAGGACTGGGACATCACCACCATCGCTACCCCTGAGGAGATCCAGAAGATCTTCCCAGACTCCTTCTACGAGAACGACTTCGGTACTGTTGGAGTCAAAACAGAGATTGGGGTCGTCGAGGTCACACCTTATCGCTTAGAGTCTGACTACTCCGACTCAAGACACCCAGACGAGGTGAAGTGGGCGAAGAAGCTCGAGGAGGATCTCGCTCGTAGAGACTTCACTATGAATGCGATAGCGTTAGACATACGACCAACGACCGACGACCAACGACTAATAGACCCATATGGTGGGATACAAGACATAGAGAAGAAACTTATCCGCACAGTAGGGAAGCCCGACGACCGCTTCCGAGAAGACGCTCTCAGGATGTTCCGTGCACTACGCTTCGCCTCAGAACTCGACTTCGCTATCGAACACGAGACTCAGCAAGCGATAGAGGATAATGCAGATCGTATGGAGAAGATTTCCAAAGAGCGTGTGCGAGATGAGCTAACCAAGATTGTGATGTCAGACAACCCGGCTATCGCTCTCGACATCTCTGCCCGTCTAGGGTTACTCAAATATATCTCAGAAGAGTTTGAGAAGGGGATCGGTGTAACACAGAACCAAGCTCACGCTTACACCGTGTGGGAGCACCTTCTCCGCTCACTCAACCACGCTGCGAAGAAAAACTTTCCTCTCCATGTACGTCTCGCAGCTCTCTTCCACGATATTGCGAAGCCTCATACCAAGGGTCTGAAGGCGGGGACTATTACCTTCTATGGACACGAGGTTGTGGGTGCCAGATTGGCGAAAAGAATCCTAGAAGATTTGAAATTCTCGAAAGAAATAAGTGAGAAAGTGGTCAAACTCGTCCGCTGGCACATGTTCTTCTCTGACACAGAACAGATCTCACTCTCCGCTGTACGTCGTATGGTGAGAAATGTCGGCCCAGAGCTCGTCTGGGACCTCATGGACACCCGAGTAGCCGACCGCATAGGTACAGGAAGGCCGAAGGAGACTCCATATCGTCTACGCAAGTATCACTCGATGGTAGAGCAAGTGATGCGCGATCCTATCAGCGTCAAACAGCTCGTGGTAGGTGGAGAAGAAGTGATGAATCTCACTGGCACAGCCGGTGGACCCCACATTGGATTTATCCTCGAGATACTTCTCTCTGAAGTACTAAACGACCCTGCACTCAATACGAAAGAATATCTAGAGAAGCGAGTGGCAGATCTCTTCGCACTACCTCAAGCCGAACTCGCAGAGCTAGGTAAAGCTGCTCGCAAACAAAACGAAGACGAAGAAGAGAAGGAGATAGAGAAGATCAAAGGGGAATATAAGGTGCAATAAAATTTAATTATGATAGACCTTATATTTAAAGAATCAGAAGTTGTGCCAGAAGGTTATGCTGAACGAAGGACAGTCAAAGCTGTAGTTGTAGATGACAAAGGTAAGGTCCTCACCTTTGGTCCACATCTATTAGGAGGTGGGGTAGAGGTAGGAGAGAGCGACGAACAGGCAATTGCTAGAGAAATGCTGGAGGAAGCCGGAATTGAGGTCGAGATTATCAGACCACTTGGCAGAGTAGTGGGTTACCGCGACGCAATTAGAAAGAAATATATTGTCGATGGATTCCTTTGTAAATATATCCGTAAATTAAGCACGCCAACGACGACAGATGAAGATGAGATAGGAAGAGAATCCCTATGGCACAACTCTACAGAGAAGGCGATTCAATATGTTGCAGAGGAAGTAAAGAAGGTACAGCAGACAGACAAAGCCTCGTACGAAGGAGATGGTTACCAATCTAGACTTTACAATGCGCAAACTGCTCTAGCCTTTCTCAAAGAAGCATTTAAGCCTGCGGCAAAATAAAAAGGAAGTAGTTTCTAGAAAATGAAACTACTTCCTTTTTATTTTCAGAAACTTATTTAACCGCGTCCTTGAGAGCCTTTGCAGGGCGGAACTTCGGTACGCGCATAGCAGGAACCGATATCGACTCACCTGTGCGAGGGTTCCTAGCCTGACGAGCAGCACGAGTCTTGGTGGAGAAGATGCCGAGACCTGCGACAGAAACTTCGCCACCCTTCTTGAGAGTAGAGACGATAGACTCTATCACTGTGTCGACAACTTCCTCTGACTGCACCTTGGTGCCACCAATCTTGGCATGCACTGCGTTTGCAATATCTACTTTATTCATTTCTCTAAAAAATTATTGATAAACTTTCCTAGGATTAATTATATCCCAAGCCATTTTCTACCACCACCACTAGACAGCATGTGCAAAAAGTGTTTTCCTATCGGGCAAACTCGACAGTTCTAGCCTCGCGGATGACGTTGACCTTGATCTCTCCAGGGTATTTGAGCTCCTTTTCTATACGGAGAGCGATGTCTCGAGCCATCTTCTTGGCCTCAAGGTCAGAAACCTTCTCTGGAGTGACGAAGATGCGTATCTCACGTCCTGCTTGTAAGGCATAGGCCTTCTCCACCCCTTCGAAGGAGAGGGCGATAGCCTCTAGGTCGCCTAGGCGCTTGAGGTAGTTGTCTAGGTTGTCTCGGCGAGCCCCAGGGCGACCACCAGATACAGCGTCTGCGGTCTGGACGATGATGGACTCGATAGTCTCGTAAGGGTACTCCTCGTGGTGAGCCTGCATCGCCTTCACAATCTCCTCAGAGACACCGTACTTCTGGAGGATCCTACGACCGATCTCGACGTGAGTACCAGAGACCTCATGGTCTAGAGCTTTGCCGATATCGTGCAGAAGTGCCCCAGCCTTCGCCACTTGGACATTGGCACCCAGCTCGGTAGCGATCATCCCCGAGATATGTGCCATCTCGACAGAGTGCTTCAATACATTCTGAGTATAACTGGAGCGGAAGTGGAGCCTGCCCAAGATAGCGATAAGCCGAGGGTCTAGGTTGTAGATCTCGCACTCTAGAGCTGCTTCCTCACCCTTCTCCTTGATAATCTTGTTTACATCCGCTTGAGCCTTCTCGACAAACTCCTCAATCTTCGCCGGCTGGATACGTCCATCGGAGATCAGGTTCTCTAGAGCCAGTTTCGCCACTGCACGACGCACTGGATCATAGGAGGAGAGGGTGATGGAGTTCGGAGTATCGTCGACGATCACCTCGACCCCCGTGACACGCTCGAAGGCCTTGATATTCCTACCTTCCTTGCCGATAATCTTGCCCTTGACCTCATCTGAGGGGATCTCGACCGCAGTCGCCATCACTTCTCCAGAAATAGGAGCGGCGAGACGTTGGATAGAGATAGCGAGGATCTCACGAGCCTTCTTCTCTAGCTTCTCCATACCGTCTCTCTCGAGCTTCTGCATACGGATGAGGAAATCTTCTTCGCTCTCTCTCTCAATTATTTTAAATAGCTCTTCGCGCGCCTTCTCAGAAGAAAGGTTGGAGATCTTCGAGAGTTCTGTGGACTTCCTCTCGACAAGCTCGTGAGCTCTCTCCCTTAGGGCGCGGATCTCTCCCACCTTCTCCTTGAGAGACTCGGCCTCCTTCTCCAAGTCGGTCTGACGCTTGTCTAGGAGTTCCTCCTTCTTGACCAATCTGTCCTCACTGGTCTTGTTGCGACTCTCACGCTCCTTGAGCTCGAGGACTGTCTTCTCGACAATCTCCTTGGCCCTCTCCTCTGCCTCGAGGAGGATCTGCTGGGCCTCCTCCTTCGCCTGAAGTTCGAGACGCTGAATATCTAGCTCAACAGAGCCCTTCTTTCCAAGGGAGATGATCAGACGTAGCAAGTAGCCGAAACCAATACCGGCAGATGCGGCAAGTAGTGCTAGAAGTAGGGCTAGTTTTAGCGACATATTTAGTTGTTCACCCGGTTACTAGAGAATCCTAAGCGGCTCGATGTCAGGAAGAGCGGTCGTGACGGTCAGTCTGGAAGGGCACTACGAACGTTTCAAATTTCTTTTATTAAGTGAACAACCTCAGAATACTAGTGCCGTTGAGGTTTGTCAAATCCTACAAAATCTTGTCTATAATGCCGTATTTCTTGGCATCTTCTGCGGACATAAAGAAGTCTCTATCTACATCCTTCTCTACCTGAGAGAGCGGCTTGCCAGTGTTCTTGGCTAGAATCTTGTTGAGAAGTTCACGAGTCTTGATGATGTGCTTGGCACGGATCTCGATGTCGCTCGCCTGACCGCCGACACCTTCTGACCAAGGTTGGTGGATCATGACCTCAGAGTTGGGGAGGGCAAACCTCTTGCCCGGAGCACCAGCAGAGAGAATGACAGAGGCAGCAGAAGCGGCCATACCCACACAGACTGTCGAAACTGCGGGCTTGATGTGGTTCATGGTGTCGAGGATAGCAAGCCCTGCACTGACCGAGCCACCGGGGGAGTTGATGTAGAGGGAGATCTCCTTCTTCGGATCCTCAGACTGGAGGAAGAGGAGCTGGGCGATGACGATGTTTGCCGTATCGTCGTCTATAGGACCTCCGAGGAAGATGATGCGGTCGCGAAGGAGGCGAGAGTAGATATCGTACGCCCTCTCACCGAACTGACTCTTCTCTATAACTGTTGGGATAAGGTATGACATATATATAGGGCTAGAGTAGCTCAAACCTCTGGTATAATCAAGTTATGTTTGAGAAATACCTCATAGACATCGGTCTGGGTGAGAAGGAAGCTTCTGTGTACGTGGCCCTCCTCTCTTTCGACAAAGCGCTGGTCACCGAGATAGCCGAGAAGGCGAAGATCAAGAGACCCACCACTTACGTCATCCTAGAGTCCTTACAGAAGAAAGGACTGGTAAGCGAAACCACCATAGGCAAGAAAACCTTCTACCTCGCAGAACCTCCAGAGAAACTTAACCTCTTCGTAGAGAGGCAGATACACCTACTTGAGGAAAATAAGAAGAGTTTAGATATCATCATCCCTCAGCTCAAGGGGGTCTCGAGAGGGGATGGAGAGAAGCCTGCTGTACAGTTCTTCGATGGTAAAGAAGGGGTTATTAGTTCAAACCAAGATATATTTGCAACCAAGCTCAACAACGAGCCTGTATATATGATTTATTCTAGAGATCTTGTAAAAGGAATATTCACAGACAAAGAAGCCCAGCAAATGAGGGAGAAGAGAATTTCAAACGGCATAAAGTCTAAAGCCATCTACACCTCGCAAAACGACGATAAGCCTTCAGATGAAACTGGTGACAGAATTAAGATAGAAGGAGATAGATATCCAATCTCCAGTGACATCACAATTTATGGAGATAGGGTAAAAATCGCCATCCTAGGCAAAAGATTATCTAGTATTTCAATAAAAAGCCCGGAATTCGCAGAAACGCTCAAAAGTCTTATTAAATACATTTTTGACCATAAATAGAGAATGCCGTGGCGGGTTTTAAGCCGCCACGGCATTTGTTTTCGATCGAACGAACTAGGTAAGTGAGAACATCTCTTCTCTCTTTGTGGCAAGAGGCCACGATTGTTGTCCAGAAGCAGGATGATGTACGTGCTTCACGCTGTTCTCAGCTATTCAAGCACGCCACTCTGTCTCGATGAGCCTTGACTCTAGTCTCCCATCTCAGTGTCCTCCTACAATTTTGACTAGCCAAACTGGGGACTCACCAGAGCGTTGACAACGCTCTGGCTCCCAGCCCGCACTAATCGTTCAAGGTCCCTCCTTTCCTCGGTAACACACCGAGTACTCGTTCTAAGATCTAGCATATACCTTGTATATTAATTTGTCAATATAGAATAACAAAACTAGTTTAAATTAGTGTCAATTTTGTAAGATAAAAGTCAGCTCAATTTGATTTAGTAATTTGAAAAATGGCTATATTTATAGCTATTTTTGGTATAAGATAAGATGAAATGTCAAAAGTTCTTGACAAATTTATAAATATTACTATAATGCTTCTCGTACAGTTAAGTCAGGGTAGATGAGCGCAGGCAACCGTCAAGAAAATTACCACGGACCCGACATCACCCAAGGCTTAGCCAGTACCGTTTCTATCATGTATGGGGGATACCTTCCTCCGCTTCAGGGGTACAAACCCTTGAGGCGGGGGTGGGTAGGGCCAGTAGGATGGTGGATCTCGCGAGGACAGCCTCTAGCAGGGCGCTCGATGGGCTCCGGCCGGTGGGTTTCTGCTAGCCACGCGGCTTAGCTACAGACCTTACCTCCCCCGCGCGTTCTTTGAATTCAAAATGATGAACATTGCTGTTCGTCATGCTCGGGTGATCGTCCACTCATTTGTGGATGGAACCCGGGTAGCGGCGCCGAAGTTTCGGGAAACCGAAACGGACGCACTTGCTTACGCGCTGTGGCTTTCGAGCCATGGAAGAGCGGAGCAGGCGGACAAGTATCTGGAAGAATACCTCCAGAGAAACTCCACCGCTACCAGACACTAACAGTGTCGGCCGGGATGCTATCGCAGTCCTGGGAACAGAAATTGCATACGAGGAGCTAGTCCGCGAGAAAACTAGTTGCGCCCCGTTCGGAGCGTAGGCCAATCCGAACAGTGTCACATACTAAAATTGTGAGCCACGCGGAAGCAGAGCCGTAAGAAATGGGCGAGCGGACAATACACCGTTCGTCCTCCCATCAGAGTTCTCGATTGTATCGAGGTTTCTGATGGGACAATTTTGTCCCCAGTTCTTTGAGGTGAAATATGGAAAAAGCGATCAACGATCTGAAAGCGGAGTTCGCCCGGATCGAGGCAGAGAATGCCCGGTTCGCACCATTCTGGAAGCTGGTAGAAAAGTGGCAGGCCAAAACCTGTTTCACTTGCAGCTTCGGATGGCCTGAAGTCTCAACACCTCACGGTTTCTGGAAGGAACTGTGGGAGTGCGTCGAGGCTCTCGGGATCGACTCGCAAGCCCTTCGGATAGAGTTGGCAACCAAAGCGGCACAAGGTGACGAATGTGTGCCGTACATGGTGGACAGACTCGCCCGAAGAGTTCGTGAGTTGATGGCGCGTTAGTGCAAACGTAAGTGGGGATCCTGGTGAATACATAAGCCAGGGTGAGACCACAGCACACGTCCACCGGCGCGTCAGCCCGGTATCGTCCGAGGAAGTCATATGTCCTCGGACTTCCATCAAAGTTTTCAAGTTTATTGAAAGTTTTGATGGGGAATAATCCCCACATGTTCTTTGTCTGGAGTCTGTGATGCTTATCCAGTTCATCCTCACCGTCGTCGGAGTGCTCTTGGGTGGGTCCATTTCTGTCGACCTGTCGCACCACCCGTCGTTCCCGGTCGCCTCAACGTACTTCCCGATTTTCTGGGCGGTCGTGGGCGGGATCTCCGGGTGGGTAGTGGGTGAGAAGACCCACGAGTGGCTTCGACACCACTTCTTGCTCTGAAGCAAGTACTCTGTGCAGACCATGTGCACCGTCAGTCTCATTAGGTAACTGACGTTAAAGGGAGTTAAGCTGCCCGTCCGTCGTGTAGGACAAAGTGCTGATGACCAACGTCTACCGGAGCGTAATCCCGGTGCTGTTCAGAGATGTGTATCTCTGCTGATGAAGTCGAAAGACAGAAACAGAAGTTCTTTAAAAATCACTCCAGGGCGGTGCAGCGCCCAAAGGAGTACAAAGCTGTGAATATTCTGTAATTGATAAGAATATTCCTGTGCCGATCCTCTATCGGCTGGGGTGGTTATGGCCCCCAATAAAAAAGAGATGGTGGCAACGCTTATCCCTCAAAAGGATGAGCAGAGCCATCACCGAACCTCTTCGGAGTCCAAAGGACTTCTGCGACTAAGCCGTCGCCCGAAGAATCGGACTGCACACGTTCTTTTCGCCGAACTTCGGTTCGGCTTCCATCAGAGTGCTGAAGATATTCAGAATTCTGATGGGACAATACCGTCCCAAGTTCTTTTCAAAGGATGGCTCAAGTGAAAAAGAAGAAAAAGCTTCCGAGAGCCCCCTTGCCGCGTCAAACGGGCGGATACCACCGTCCAGGTAAGGGTCGTGGTTCCTACAAACGCCAGAACGAAAAGCTGGCAGTCAAAAAGGAGAGTGAATGAGAGGAAAGATGGCAGTGAGTGTTGGCTTCTCCCGGGCCAAGAGGGTTTTCTCTCGCACTCGGTTGGCTGCGAAGCGTCTGCGCAACCTGAAGAGGTCTGCGCATCGCGCCCAGCGTCGGGCTCTGCGTCGTGATGACGCGAGTGCGAAGGTCACCGAGCGGGATCTGATCTAGAGACACTTAGATCGGGGATGTTATAGCGGTCCTGGCAACAGAAAACGCGTACGCGGAGAGGTTAATCCGAGAAAACAAACAACCACGTCTACCGGAGCGTAATCCCGGTGCTGTCTTCGGATGTGTTATCCGAACTGATGAGCTCGAAAGAGCGAAACAGAAGTTCTTTAAAAATCACTCCAGGGCGGTGCAGCGCCCAAAGGAGTACAAAGCTGTGAATATTCTGTAATTGATAAGAATATTCCTGTGCCGATCCTCTATCGGCTGGGGTGGTTATGGCCCCCAATAAAAAAGAGATGGTGGCAACGCTTATCCCTCAAAAGGATGAGCAGAGCCATCACCGAACCTCTTCGGAGTCCAAAGGACTTCTGCGACTAAGCCGTCGCCCGAAGAATCGGACTGCACACGTTCTTTTCGCCGAACTTCGGTTCGGCTTCCATCAGAGTGCTGAAGATATTCAGAATTCTGATGGGACAATACCGTCCCAAGTTCTTTTCAAAGGATGGCTCAAGTGAAAAAGAAGAAAAAGCTTCCGAGAGCCCCCTTGCCGCGTCAAACGGGCGGATACCACCGTCCAGGTAAGGGTCGTGGTTCCTACAAACGCCAGAACGAAAAGCTGGCAGTCAAAAAGGAGAGTGAATGAGAGGAAAGATGGCAGTGAGTGTTGGCTTCTCCCGGGCCAAGAGGGTTTTCTCTCGCACTCGGTTGGCTGCGAAGCGTCTGCGCAACCTGAAGAGGTCTGCGCATCGCGCCCAGCGTCGGGCTCTGCGTCGTGATGACGCGAGTGCGAAGGTCACCGAGCGGGATCTGATCTAGAGACACTTAGATCGGGGATGTTATAGCGGTCCTGGCAACAGAAAACGCGTACGCGGAGAGGTTAATCCGAGAAAACAAACAACCACGTCTACCGGAGCGTAATCCCGGTGCTGTCTTCGGATGTGTTATCCGAACTGATGAGCTCGAAAGAGCGAAACAGAAGTTCTTTAAGGAGTAAGATGTCACGAATCAACTTCTACATGTACGACGACTTAAGCGCCAGTGTGACCTACGAGGGTTCACTCGAGGAAGCACGTGCTACGGAAACAGAAGCTGGCGGTGATGGTAATAGCATTATTGCCTTCATGAGTGTCGAGTCAACGAATGAGTCTGGTCTCGACCTCTTGCAAGCGGCACACCTTGCTCAGCTTGGCAATGGTCACAATTCGGCTCTTGAGGAACTTGTGGCTCAGGTCTTCAAGGCTGGTGTCGAGTACGCACGCACAGAGACACGCAAGAAGGCCTTGGAGTCACTCGGTCTCTAGTACCAACGTCTTCCGGCGCGTCAGCCCGGTATCGTCCGAGGAAGTCATCTTTCCTCGGGCTTCCATCAAAGTTTTCAAATCATTGAAAGTTTTGATGGGACAACTGTGTCCCTTCGTTCTTTAATTCGTAAACGTATCTCGAGTGGCTCCGGGAGAATCTCGCCAGAAAAGAGGTGACGTATGGCATTCACAGAAAAAGGCGAAAAGTTTCGGCGCCTGAGGAGTGAAATTCGCACCATCATCCATGATGAGTGTATGGTCTGTGCAAGAAGTTCTCAGACGGACGTCGAGCGAATCCGTGAGATTTTGGAGAAGAACGGAATTGCTCCCGAGCGAGTTGAAGAAGAAATGCAGAAGCTCGTGGACAATTTTGTCTTCGCCGCCGGGTGGACGAAACCCGGTCAAGGCTGCTATGTCTACACTGAATTCTTCTTAGCAGTCTGCTTGAAGCTTCTCTATCTCGCATAGAGATTATGAGTGGGGATCCTGAGGAACCGATGCACTAGCCACGCATTGGATAAATTAGGGCGAGACCACAAGTGCACGTCTTCCGGCGCGTCAGCCCGGTATCGTCCGAGGAAGTCATCTGTCCTCGGGCTTCCATCAGAGTTCTGAACTTAATTCAGGTTTCTGATGGGGAATGTTCCCCACATGTTCTTTCTAACGTAAACGTAGTCCGAGGGATTCTGATCCAAAAGTGAGAAGGCACTATGGGTCGGTACTCGGGCGAATTACAGAAAAAGGAGGTGAATTATGGAAAACAGAACTCTTCGTCTACTAGTAGACGGCTGGTCCAATCCACGCTTCGGGCGTGTCGAGGGGAACCTCGTCATGTTTGAGGTGATGCGACTTAGCTGTGCCTGTGACACTTGTCTCGATCGTTTGGATTTGGTCTATGACCGAATGGCCAAGAGCGATGCCGAGTGGACTGTACAGACGATCTCCATTCCCGAAAGGGGAGGGACATCCAGCAGAGTCCTCGTGGTTGGGCTGAAGGAGATGCCGGAGAAGGTCGACGCCTTCTTGTCGGAACTCCTAGGGCTCCAGATCAGTGAAATCGCGGAGGTGTCAAAACCTGCCGTAGCAACACTGGTCTGACCTGCGAAAGCAGGTATCGGGGGCGAAAAAGCGTCCTGGCAACAGAAGAGCGGTAAGACCTTCCACCTTACTTCTCACAAGCCGAGTGTATACTCGGCTTCCCATCAGAGCTCTGAATTTATTTCAGGTTTCTGATGGGACAATTTTGTCCCAAGTTCTTTTCATCGCCCAAAGGAGAGCATCATGCATATTCTTGCTGACGAAAGCATGGAAGTCCGTCTCAAGGAGAAACACTCTGCGCTGTGCCACAAGGACTTCTACCTCGTTCAGATGGAACAGGAGCGTCCGGATCGCCTCCTGCAAGACTCTATCGGTCTGGACGCTGCCCTCGAAGTGGCGCCCACCGGTCTTCCTGTCGTCATGCTCGGTTGGATGCCAATCCACATGTACATCGACAGGATGCCCAACAAGTGGTTCGCGGCGAATGGCTACCCGAATGTGACCTTCCTTCTGATGTTGGCAACTTCGGAAGAAGTGCTTGCAGCAGTCGAAGAGGTTGAAGCGGGTACCCGGCAGTCGGATCCTCTGGCGATCGCCCTGCTCAACTTGGATCAAACCAATTCGGCCATCCGCATCCTGCACCACGACATTTCTTCCGCACAGCGAGACGCCAATCGCATGGTCAAGTGGGAGAAAAAGGCGCGAGAGGTTTTCGGCGACAAGAACCAGGCCGAACTCATCTCGCTCGTCGCTGAGGCGGCTCAGACGCGGCGCGTCTCTGGTCAGTTGGCTGGTCAGAAGTTCCCCGATGTCTGTATTGATGTCGAAGGCACGATCCTGACGGCTGACGGCCAGATTCGTTCCGAGGTCATCGCTCTTGCCGAAGAGAAGGCGCGGGGTGGACCGATCACGGTCTGGACTGGCGGCGACGTCAGCACTCTCTCCGCACAACTTCGCAAGGCCGGTATTCTCTACAAAATTGTTTCGAAAGAGACGATGTGTGGAGCGGCAGTGCAAGTAGTGATCGACAACCAACCCGAGGCCACCTTCAAAAGTGAGTACGGGGTCGATTACGGAGAGTACATCCAGGTCTAGTACAAAGGGAGTCCTACTCTTCTCCCGAAGACAAAAGAGAGTTCCTCGTGGTGGAGGTCAACCATATGGGCGAGCGGACAAAGCACCGTTCGTCCTCCCATCAGAGCTCTGAATTTATTTCAGGTTTCTGATGGGACAATACCGTCCCTATGTTCTTTAAGGCAAAAGATGAAAATGTTTCTGTTTGTGTATCTTTCTTTCCTTCTCATCGGCGTTGCCAAGGCGGAAGAGTCGGTGTTCCCAGCGCTCTCGGAGCCGGCTTACGTCGGCATCGGGCAGGTGGACCTCAAGAAAGTCTCTCTGAGGTCGGCGCGCGACTTGGCCCTCATTCGGGCACAGAACGCTCTGGCGCGTGATATCTGTGACCCGAACAACGAGAAGGTTCGCGTTCGCGCCCTTCTCGTCGGCAAGCGCCACACCGACGAGGTTCGAGTCGGTGACGTGCTCTGGGTCCGGATTTGGATCCGTAAGGATGAGGTCCGGAGAGAGAAGACTTGCCTAGACTGACGAGCACCACTGATGTGGTGCTTTTTATATAGTTGACAAATATACTGGAGTATGATAAGATATACAAGTAATTAGTTCATTGTGTTAGCGTAGCTGGAAGGTTGGCTTAAGAGTGTGCATACGGTAAGCCCTTCGGGAAAGCAAGAAACTGGTCCCTCCATAACGACTTCAACCGTCGAGCTCTAGGAGTCGGGTCGCCTCCACGGCACCCTCAACACTCACTAGCCGACACGAGGTCACTGCTCAGAAGAGCATAAGGGCACTGGGTGAGCCGGAACGATGACGTCCATCAGGACTGGTGTAAGTACCACATCCAACCAACCGTCTGGCTACGAACAACTAGCAAGACAACAAGGAGAGCTATGACGTACTCCGAATACCCTGCTGCGGGGGAGCACACTGCAGCCGTCAGAGAAAGACGATAACTTCTCCCGCGAGGCGACCCCTCACGGCTTGGGCCGCCCTTCACTTGGGCGGTCTTTCGTTTTATATACAAAAACACCCCGAGTGGGGTGTTTTTGATCTGCTTTCACAGAGAAATTTCTATGAAGCGTTCAGTCCTGCGTCAATGTTGTCGACATCTGTAGAGTTGAGGTCGGCGTCGATATCTGCAGTTGCATCAGAAGTGCTCTGAGCGGGGATAGTCTCTGTCTCGAGAGTGTTGTCCATGACTTCTACCCCTGCACGCTGGTTCCAGAAGTAGAGAGCCCCGATGATCACCGCTGCGAGTATGACGATCACTGCCACGAGAGAACCGACATTGCCGTGTCCCACTGTAGGCATAACTGGAGTTGACTGAGGTTGTACAGGAGTTGGGGTAGGAACCTGTGGTTGAGGAGCTACTGGTGCCGAAGGCTGTGGTTGAGGAGGCATCATGTTGTTGTTATCCATTTTTCTTAGTTAGTTATTGTGCGCTGGTAGAAGTAGCGGTCTTGTCATCGTCATCTCCAGTCCTTGGACCCTTGAGAGACTTAGTGGCATCCTTGAGAGACTCATGAGCAGCCTTGATGTGAGCCTTCACACCACTCGCAATCTCACGAACCTTCTGGAAGTTCTCCTTCGCCCTATCTGCAGAGAGATCTACAGATGAGAAGGAGACGATATCTTGTTTAGCAGACGCTAGGTGAGTACGTGCCTCAGCAAGGTAACCTTCTGCTTCTGTAGTGTCACCACCAGCAGACTTCACCTTCTCGATACGAGTGGCGACGCGGTCTGCGATCTTCTCAAGTCTCACGACAGTAGCCGAGAGTACGCGAGCAGTGTTCTCTGCGAGACGCTTGGCTAGACCCTGTTGCATCTCGATACGCTTCTCAGTAGAAGAAGCCTTGCGGACATCCATCTCTGAGCGCATCTCCTTGATCCGAGCGGTGGTTGAGGCGATGCGAGACTTGGCTCTCTCTTCTACCTCACGCACTCTCTCGGTACTTGAGGCAAGACGTGCATCCATCCTCTCCTTGGCCTCGGTAACACGTACCTTGGCAGGCACGACACCATTGACCCTGACCTTGGTCTCTTCAGCGAATACCGGTAGCGCTACGGAAGTGAGAGAGAGTAGGGTAAGAGTCGTGATAATTCCTTTTTTCATAGTTTTGATTTAATTAAGTCCGAACCATTTGGTTCGGACTTAATTATAGCACCTATGCAAACTGTGGATTAGTTTGTCTTTGTCTCTGGATACTTCTCTGAGTAGAGCTTCACTCCTTCTTCGAAGGCATCCTCAGCCTCAGCGCGACCCTTGAAGCCCTTTACCTCCACAACTTTGTTCTGGAGCTTCTTGTAAGTAGAGTAGAAGTGCTCAATCTCCTTGATTGTATGAGGATTCACATCTGAGAGATCCTTGAGATTCTCGAAACGAGGATCATCTACTGGTACAGCGATAATCTTGTCGTCTCCTTCACCAGAGTCGATCATATTCATGATAGCGACAGGGCGTACTCGCACCAAGACTCCAGGCATAAGTGGGTATGTGGTAAGAAGGATCACGTCTAGAGGATCATTGTCGTGCCAGAGAGAACGCGGAACAAACCCGTAGTCGAAGGGGAAGTCCTGTGCCGTGTGAGCCACACGGTCGAGAGCGATGAGCCCAGTCTTCTTGTCTACCTCGTACTTGTTCTTAGAACCCTTATTGATTTCAACTATTACGTTGATCTCTTCCTTGGAGCCCGGTTCAATGTCGTGCCAAAGATTCATATTGTTAGTTAATTATATTCTAATTTATTCCTGAGGTGCCACTTCACCAGTAGCAAGTTCTACACCTTGTACAGACTCGATGTCGATCTTCCAACCAGTAAGCTTGGCAGCGAGGCGGACATTCTGCCCACCCTTACCGATAGCGAGAGACTGCTGGTCCTCTGCGACGTGGACCTTGGCAGACTTCTCCTCTTCGTTCACTGTGATATCTATCACCTTGGCAGGGGAGAGAGCCTCCTCGATAAACTTCTTTGGATCGGCTGACCACTCGATGATGTCGATCTTCTCACCGCGGAGTTCTGACATCACAGTAGAGACACGGACTCCTCTCTGACCGACGAGCGCACCGACTGGGTCGATGTGAGTATCCTTCGCCTCTGCGGCGATCTTGGAGCGGTAACCTGCCTCACGAGCGATAGCCTTGATCACTACAGCACCAGAAGCCAGCTCTGGAGCCTCAGACTCGAAGAGCTTCTCGAGAAACTTAGGATGAGAGCGTGAGAGACGGAGGAAGACCCCACGAGGAGACTCTTCGACTCTATATAGATAAGCACGGACACGCTCACCCTGAGAGAATCTCTCACCAGGGATCTGCTCCTCATAAGACAGGAGTCCTGTAGCACGACCCATATCGACGAAGATGTTACCTCGCTCAATACGCTGGACGGTACCCGTGACCACATCTCCCTCACGCTTACCGAACTCAGAGACGACAGAGGTCTTCTCAGCTTCGCGGATTTTCTGCATGATGACCTGCTTTGCAGTCTGTGCTGCGATGCGACCGTACTCACCCTTGGACTCGATAGGGAAGATGACTTCTTCGTCTAGTTGAGCATCCTTCTTGATCTTCCTCGCATCCTCGAGGAGGATATGATGCTCTGGGTTGTAGTACTCACGGACATCATCGTCAGCAAGCTCCTCATCCTCGTCGAAGATAACGCGAGTGGCGTCTACGACGATCTTGACCTGATAGAACTCAGTCTGACCCGAGGAGATGTCGAACTTGGTGCGGATAATCTGACCCTTCTTGCCGTACTCCTTCTTATAAGCAGTAGCAAGGGCAGCTTCTATAGCGTCGATAATAGAGGCGCGAGGGATACCACGCACTTCTTCTAGCTCGTTTAGGACTGAATTGATGACTTTTAGATCAAACATATTTGTATTTTTATTAAGAGAATGGACGCCTTACGGCGTCCCTCTCGATTCCAATATTGCTCATATACTATATCACCCCTACTCAAAAAATGCAAGTCTCACTAAATATGGCTAGTTTCATCGTTATTTCCTCTTGGTGTGGAACTTCTTGTGTGTCTCACGGAGTTGCTTGTCTGTCACGTGGGTATAGATCTGCGTGGTCATAATATTGGCATGCCCGAGCATCGCCTGCACAGAACGGATATCTGCACCGTTGGTCAGGAGGTCTGTGGCGAAGAGGTGTCGCAAGGTGTGGGGTGTCACTCGTTTGCCTATACCTACCACTATAGAGTAGTGCCTGACTATAGACTCGATACTCTGGCGGTCCAAGTTGCCTAAGTCCTTGCCTAGGTAGCGCTTGTTCTGAGCACTGTCCTTCCTAGGAGTCTTGTCGGGGTCTAGGCGGACAAAGAGACCCTCCGCCATATCCTTCCTCTTGGAGAGATACTTCTTGACCGCTCTTCTAGCCTCTTCGGAGATAAAGACGACCCGGATCTTACCCCCCTTGCCCCGTACAGAGAGCTCGTCTGAATCTAGGTTGATATCTCGGGGGAGTGAACAGATCTCACCTACACGTAAGCCCGTAGAGAAGAGGAACTCGAGGATAGCCTTGTCTCTAAGCTCCTTGAGTCCGTCCCCCTTGGGAGCGTCTAGAAGTCGAGCGAGCTCAGAAGGGGTGATGAGCTCCAGCTGGTGTGAGGAGAGCTTGGCGAGCTCTATACGGTCGGCGGAGAGAGCCTTGATCTCTCTCTTGCTTAGGTACTTGAGGAAGGATCTGAGGGCTATGAGGTAGTAGTTCTGGGTCTTCTTGGAGACGGTTTCCTTGTTCCTAGTGGGCTGGCGGTTGAGCCAGAGGCGGAACTCACGGACAGAGTCGTCGGTGATGTCTGATGGACTCTCTGCCCCCATCTGGGCGAACATCTTGGTGAGGTAGTGGCTATAATTCTCTATGGTCCTTAGGGCAGAACCCCTCTCTATCTCTAGATACTCTAGGAACTGCCTCTTCAGCTTGTCTAACTCGCTCTTTTCCATACGTTGCACAATATTATAACCCAGTTCTCCCCTAGGGGATTCCCAACTTGCAGGGCGAGTCGAAGTGTGCTATAGTCTATGGGTGATTTCAAAAACCAAGAAAGAAAAGCTCATCAAGGAAGTAGCCGTCCACGATAAGGACACAGGCTCTCCTGAGGTGCAAATTTCCATACTTACTAAGCGCATTGAGGAGCTTTCGAAGCATCTCAAGACTCACGCCAAGGATAACCATTCCCGCCGCGGACTTTTGGCCATGGTTGCCGATCGTCAGGCACATATGAAATATTTGGAGAAGAAAAGTCCTAAGCGTGCCTCCGCTCTTCAGAAGAAACTTGGTTTGAAGAAATAACCCGCGGTATACTCATCTGCGGAGTATTTAATAATTTAATCTCTGTTTTCAATGACAGTTATCAAACATAAGGCCCAGCGTGTCGGCATCTTTATTGACACAGCAAACATTTATCACAGTGCCAAGAACCTCTACCACTCGAAGGCCAACTTCGGTGCGATAGTGAAGGACTGCTTGGACGGACGCGTCCTCGTACGTGCCATCGCCTACGTCGCCTCGACAGAAGGAGGGGAGGAGAAGGCTTTCTTCGAAGCTCTTTCTAAGGTCGGTATCGAAACTCGGGCCAAGCCTCTACAAATCTTTGCCGGCGGAGCCAAGAAGGCCAACTGGGACATCGACCTCGCGATAGATGCGGTCAAGATCGCTCCCAAGCTCGACACTATCATCATCATCTCTGGTGACGGTGACTACGTCGCACTTGTAGATTACTTACAGAACACTCACGGCACTCAGGTAGAAGTAGTCTCCTTCGGCAAATCATCTTCTGCTAAGCTTATGGAAGCAGCCGATGACTTCTTCGACCTCGACAACAACCCAAGGAAGTATCTCATCGCAGTCAGAGACCCAGCCAACCCTCGCAGAAAGGTCTAGTCAGACTACGCTCACTCTAGATAATGGGGTAAAATGTGAGTATGCCTCCGGAAAATAATCCAGCACCCACTACTCCTCCAAGTACTCCTCCAAGTTCAGAAAGTCCTCTCAAGCAGATCCGCACCTTCCAAGGAGATATCGCCAACGCCCTGACTCAGAACAAGGAGTCTCTCTTCTCTATCCAGCAGATGGAGAAGCTCAAGACTAGTTCTGGTGGGACTGTCCCCAACAACGAGCCAGACGACTCTGG
>CAYFZH010000008.1:0-8463 GCA_964347785.1 uncultured Candidatus Saccharibacteria bacterium | reverse complement strand
GGGAACCTTGTGCGCTCGTTTGAACCATACTTTATGCTAGGCACCTTGGGTGAGAGTCGGTTTATCATCTTCAGACTTGCTTCATTTGAGAACGCCTTCAGCGGGATGCTCAACTGGGAGAAGAATCTCCCGGCGGATCTGGGGACACTCTTCTCTACCGCTCCACTTCTCTCCAACATCACCACTGAGTCCGTGTTCAAAGATGTCATTTATAGGAACAAGGACGTCCGACTTCTCTCCGTACCCACCGGTCCAAACTCGACCAGCACCACCCCAGTGCTTATGTACTCCTTCTTCGACAACAAGAAACTTATCATCACAGACAACATAGAAACTCTCCAGATTTTGATCGATCGCCTAACTCAAACGCTTCTGGTAAACTAGGTCTATGACTATCGATTTAGAACATTTCAAAGCTAGACTCGAAGAGGAGAAAAATCTCCTAGAAAAAGAGTTAGAAAACGTGGGTCACAAGAACCCCGATGTGAAGAACGACTGGGAAGCTGACTCTGCCGAGAGTAGAGACATCTCACTCGCAGACGACAACACTGTGGCAGACGCGATAGAAGAATACGGAGACAATGTCGCCATCCTCTCTGCACTTGAGGGCAAGTACAATGCAGTAAAGGAAAGTCTCTCTGACATCGAGAACGGTAACTACGGACTCTGCACCGTCTGCGGAGAAGAGATCGAGGCAGATCGACTCGAAGCGAACCCAAGTGCTCGCACCTGTAAGACTCACATGTAACCACAAGAGACCCGCCAGAAGGCGGGTCTCTTGTTATACTATTTACAAATGAGTTTCTCAAAAGTTTATTCCGCTCAAGCTCAACTCCTCTTGGTCAAGAAAATTTCTGTCGAGACAGACATCTCGCGCGGACTACATTCGTTTGCCATTGTCGGGCTCCCAGACAAAGCAGTCGAGGAAGCGCGCGACAGAGTAAGTGCAGCGATCAAGAATTCTGGATTCGATTCTCCGAAGTCCAAGAACCACAAGATCATCGTCTCTCTTGCTCCCGCGGATGTGAAGAAGGAGGGGACACACTTCGACCTTGCTATAGCTCTCTCATATCTCTCGGCGACAGATGAGATTAAATTTGATCCAGAAGGAAAAATTTTCTTGGGCGAACTTTCTCTCGATGGGAAAGTGCGTGCGATACACGGAGTACTACCCATCGCTCGCTTCGCGAAAGAAAATAAGTTCAAAGAACTTTATGTCCCAGAAGAAAACGTAGCAGAAGCAGGACTGATCGAAGGGATAGAAATATTTGGCGTGCCATCTCTCTCGGTCCTGACGAAACATCTCTCTGGTGAGAAGAAGTTGGTGAAGGCTCCTGTGACAAATGTTGTTTCAGAAGTAGTGATCACTGCCACAGACTTCTCCGATGTGCGTGGACAAGAAAGGGCGAAGCGCGGGCTCCTCATCGCTGCAGCGGGTGGGCACAACGTCGCTATGTACGGACCACCCGGTACAGGTAAGACCATGCTTGCCAAGGCCTTCGCCGGTATCCTACCGCCACTCACTTTCGACGAGGCGCTCGAGGCGACGGGCATACACTCTGTCGCAGGGATACTGCAAGAAACTCTTGTATCGAACCCACCATTCCGCGCTCCACACCACACGTCCTCCTACGTTTCACTCGTCGGAGGAGGAGCGACTCCTAGACCGGGAGAGATCACACTCGCACACCACGGAGTACTCTTTATGGATGAGTTTCCCGAGTTCGAGCGACGAGTCATAGAGAGTTTGCGACAACCACTCGAGGATAAGGTGATCTCTGTCGCCAGAGCCAAGGGCACTGCACACTTCCCCGCAAACGTGCTTCTAGTCGCAGCACTGAACCCGTGCCCGTGTGGTAACTACGGTTTCAGAGGTAAGCCTTGTATCTGTACACCGAACTCACTTCAGAGATATCGAAGAAAACTTTCTGGACCGATCATGGACCGCATCGACATCTGGGTCGAAGTAGATCGTATCCAACCACACGAACTCTCGATGGAAGGAAATGGTGGAGAGGGGAGCGAAACATTTAGAAACAAAGTTACTCGTGCGAGGAAGACTCAGCAAGAACGTTTCAAGAATTTGAAGATTAGAAAAAATAGTGAGATGAATGCCCGCGAACTAGTTTCACTAGTCTTCTTGGAAAAAGATGCAGAGAAGACTCTCAACCTTGCTGCCGAGCGTCTCGGATTCTCTCCACGCGTGTATCACAGGATGATCAAAGTTGCTCGCACTATTGCTGACCTAGAAGGTGCGGAAAAAATTTCTACGAAACATATTCTCGAAGCAGTAGAGTATCGCCCTAAGAAATTCGATATCTAAAACGGATTTCTTGCTCCGCGGATTTCGAAGTGGATGTGAGGACCAGTGGAGCGACCGGTGTTACCGACAGCGCCGATGATGTCTCCCTGCTCGACACGCTGACCCACCCTGACAGAGACTCTAGACATATGACCGTAGACAGTTTGAGTACCGTTCGTATGCTTGATCGCGACATAGAGTCCGTAACCTCCGTTGTATCCAGAAGTTCTTGCGATGACGACAGTTCCTTCTGCTGCAGCCATAATCGGAGTGCCCACTGGAGCAGCTAGGTCGACTCCGTTGTATCCGTGGATACCCTGACTCTTCTTACCACCGACGATTGGTCGGAGATAATAACCCACAGCTTCCTTGAGACCGCTTGTCACCTTCTGAGCCACACTCGTCTTCGCGCCACTTGTGGCACTTACTTCACCGTTGGGGATGATGATCTCGTCACCCACCTTGAGTTTCGCATTGGTAGCCAAGTCGTTGTAGTCGAGGATGTCACTCTGTGCTGCAGAATACTTCTTGGCGATAGAGGCGATAGTGTCACCAGACTTTACTGTGTGACGCACACCAGAGACAGGGAGGATGGCGAGCTCTTGACCCACCTTGAGAGTCTTAGACTTTAGATCGTTCGCCCAAACGATAGTGTTGGAAGAGACGCCGAACATCTTCGCCACAGAGCTCAAGGTGTCTCCCTGACGGACGACATAAGTGCTGATCTGACCGTTGCCGAACTGACCTTCTTCGACGAAGGCACCGGCATCGTCTCCTAGAGGAGCGAGAGCAGTGTCATCTACGATAACCACAATAGGACCTCCGATACTGGCGGGGTTGGTATTCAAATATCCGTCGAGAAGGTTCATCGTCTGAGAGTTACCCTTCTCCTTGATCTCTGGTGCACGCAAAACAAGCGAGCCATGAGGGGCAGCTATCGCCAGAGAGGGCACTATGGTGAGGATAAGAGCGGTGAGTCCTAGCTTCCGATGGCTCTTAAGCGATTTTGAGGTGAAGTAACTTATATAGAAGGGCTAAACTGTTCACGTGCCACATCTTCTGTCAGTATCGGGCTTCCTTTCAATCAGAAATGGCTCTACAGAGCCATATTGAGGTCTTGCTGTGTGGTCTTCTCTCTCATTGTACGCTTGTTGTATATCAGTAACAATTGACCTATCCCCATATGGTATAGTGTGACAAATGCACGAAAAGTTCTTAGAAAACCTCAATTCCGAGCAGAAAAAGGCCGTCCTCGCCACAGAAGGTCCAGTCCTGATCCTCGCCGGAGCAGGTGCTGGTAAGACCAAGACTATAGTAGAGCGCGTCAGACACTTGGTCAGAGGTGGAGTCGCTCCTTCTCAGATACTAGCCATCACCTTCACCAACAAGGCTGCCAAGGAGATGCGCGAGAGGATAGAAACAGGGCTCCGGAGCGACCCCACACTCAATAGACCTGTCTCTATGGATGAGAGACCCTTCGTCAGTACCTTCCACTCACTCGGAGTACACATCTTGAGACAGTTCGCAGGGGAAGCAGGGCTCAGGAAGACCTTCACCATCTTCGACCGAGACGACAGCAAGAAGGCGGTCAAGGAAGTTCTCACCAATATCGGTCTCGACCCCAAGACTCATGAGCCGAACAAGATCCTAAGCATCATCTCGAGGCAGAAGGGTAAGGGTTACAGCGCCGAGGACTACGACGGCGAGCGTCAGGGCTACCTCGCAGGAGTGGTGGGGCAAGTCTGGCCAGAGTACGAGAGGATCTTGAAGAGAGACAATGCTCTCGACTTCGACGACCTACTACTCAAGACCGAGAAGCTTCTACGACAGAGCGTGGAGGTACGTGCTTACTACCAGAACGTCTGGCGTTATGTACACATAGACGAGTACCAAGACACCAACCGCGTGCAGTATGAGATCTCTAAGATGCTTGTGGGGCAAGAGCACAACATCTGCGCAGTGGGGGACGTGGACCAGAACATCTACTCTTGGCGTGGAGCGGAGCTCAAGAACATTCTCGCTTTCGAAGAAGACTACCCAGGCACACAGATCATCACTCTCGAGGAGAACTACCGCTCGACGAAAAACATTTTGGAAGCAGCGAATGCCATCATCGAGAAGAACAAGATCAGGAAAAAGAAAAATCTCTTTACCTCCAACCTCTCTGGAGACAAGCTCCTCGTCTCTGGGAGTCTCGACGAAGTAGGGGAGGCGGAGTTTATCGCAGACAAGACCAAGAGTCTCATCGACAAGGGCGTCTCTCCAGATGAAGTGGCGGTACTCTACCGAGCCAACTTCCAGTCTCGGGTACTCGAAGAAGCCTTTATGCATCGAGGCCTTCCTTACCAACTACTTGGCACTAGATTCTTCGAGAGAAGGGAGGTCAAGGATCTCCTCTCCTACCTACGTGCTGCCATAGAGCCTGAGAGTCTCGCCGACCTCAAGCGCATCATCAACACTCCCGCTCGTGGGATAGGCAAGACAACTCTGGTCAAGATCTTCGGTGGGCAAGAAGCAGACTTACCCCCAGCGATGAAGCAGAAGCTAGGGAGTTTCCGCAAACTGCTCTCGGATATAGGAGAGTGTGCGAAGACACAGAAACCGAGCGAGACTATGGCCTTCATCATCAATGCTTCTGGACTCGAAGCAGAGTGGAAGACGAGTGGGGAAGACGGAGCGATGCGACTCGAGAACGCTTACGAGCTAGTGAGCTTCGCCTCGAGGTACGATACGCTAAGCCCAGAGGAAGGGGTTCTAAACTTCCTCACAGATGCAGCTCTCCAGAGTGACCAAGACGAGATGAAGGAGGAGCAGAAGGCGGTAAGACTCATGACCGTCCACGCATCGAAGGGGCTTGAGTTCGACGTGGTCTTCATCGCAGGACTTGAGGAAGGTCTCTTCCCTCACGAGAAGATGAACGAGGACAGTCTCACTCCAGAAGAGCAGGAGGAGGAGAGACGACTCTTCTACGTCGCTCTCACTCGCGCGAGGAAGCGTGTCATCCTAAGCTACGCTCAGGTCCGCACCATCTTCGGCAGACAGCAGGTCAACATGCCTTCGCAGTTTATCTCCGATATCCCACAAGAACTTCTAGACGAAGATGCTTGGAGCGAGGGCGACAGACCAAGGAGACCACTACTTGAAATAGATTTCTAATAATCATATGTATACGAAAAAATCTTTGGGTCAACATTTCCTCCGCAGTGAGCGCGCACTCACGAGCATCGTCTCGGCTGGCGCACTCTCTCCGGATGACACCGTGCTTGAGATCGGTCCTGGGGAAGGGGTGCTCACAGAGAAGCTTCTAGCTTCTGGTGCACGAGTAATCGCAGTGGAGAAAGATGACGCTCTCTATGAGAATTTGAAATCTAAATTTGCACAAGAGATAGAGAAGGGGAAACTCACTCTAGTACACGATGACATCCTCTCTTACTCCTTACTCCCTACTTCTGGGTACAAAGTAATAGCCAACATCCCTTACAACATCACTGGAGCGATCCTAGAGAAATTTCTCTCGAGTGAGCACCAGCCTTCCCTTATGGTCCTCCTCGTACAGAAGGAGGTAGCAGAGCGTATAGTCGTAAGAGATGGTAAAGAGAGTATCCTCTCTATCTCGGTCAGAGTCTATGGCAAGCCTCTATATATAGAGAAGGTGCTTGCAGGGTCATTTGTCCCCGCACCCAAGGTAGACTCGGCTATCATCAAGATCACTGAGATATCGAAGAACTTCTTCGCAAAGATAAGTGAGGAAGCCTTCTTCAAGATGCTCAAGGCGGGCTTCCAGTCCAAGAGGAAGAAACTCTCATCTAACTTATCGGTCGTATTTGATGAAAGTCTAGTTCTGAAAGCGTTCCAGACACTCAACCTAGACGAGAACACCCGCGCAGAAGAGCTCGGTGTGGAGAAATGGCGTCAAATAGGGGAGATACTCTGCTAGAATAGAGCTATGCATCCAAGCTTAATAGCTTCTCTTCTTATTTCTATAGTCCTTATTGGTGGAGCGGTCTTCTACCGCTTATCCGACAAGAATAGTAACCCAAGCTATGGACTCACTGTTGTCTCATCATCAGAAACAGATGAGGAAAAAGGGTTTCTAGATAATTTTATTAAAAAGGATGATGTCTCTAGTACCCAAGCAACTACAACCACTCTTACTACTAGCGACCTTATCGGCAGGGGACTCATCTCTGATTATGTAAATCTAGCTGTAAATCAAAATAGTAGTACGGAGAATATAGATAATCTAGTTAACCAATATATAGAATCTATACCGAGCTTACTCTCAAGTGAGCAGATCACCTATCTAGACCTAAAAACCGAACCAAATACCAGAGAAAACTTTAATGAATACGCCCAAAAGTTCGCTAACCTTGAAATAACTCTGGCTCAAAATATTCAGACCAATAGTACCCACATTGGCATAAGTAAGGCCTATGAAACAGCAGCCAGTTCTCTTAAAAAGATGAGCGTACCACTCTCACTAGGATCACAGCACCTACAACTGACCAACAGCTACCTTATGAGTAGTGCTGGGATGCTCGCTCTCTCCGAGATGGAGGAAGACCCTGCCACAGCCTTCTCTGGACTTACAGTAGTAAATGCCAATGTAGAAAAAGAGCTACTCCTTATAAAAGAAATTGCGAACATTCTCAAGCTAAATGGGATATAATTGTAACCAAATGTTTAAAAGAAGTTTTGCCACAATTTCATTAATCTCCATCCTTACAGCAAACTTTCTCCCTGTCTTTACTCCACATGCTAATGCACAATGGGTAGTAACTGATCCAGCACTCACAGCCATTGTGGCAGGGGATGTAACAGTTAGAACTACTAAGAAAGCTCTGGACTCCTCCGCAATGATCGTAGCTAGACTGGCAATACAAACCATAGTGAACTCAACGGTAAGCTGGGCCCAGAGCGGATTCCAGGGCAACCCAGCTTACGCAGTAGATCCTAAACAATACTTCCTCAACCTCTCAGACAACATTGCGGGGAACTTTATCCAAGGGAATAGCAACTTAAACTTCCTCTGTTCTCCATTCCAAACCAAGATAAGATTGGCTCTACGCAATGCCTACCTACAGGAACCACAATACTCTTGTAGCCTAACTGGGGTGGTGCAAAATGTTGACGCCTTCTATAACAACTTCAGCCAAGGAGGTTGGGATGCTTGGTTTGCTGTTACCCAGACAAGTGGAGGTAATCCTTACGATGCATACCTAGAAGCCAAGCTTGACCTAGACAGTCGACTATCCCAAGCAGTAGGTCTCAAACAACAACAACTCGACTGGGGAAAGGGGTTCTTGTCGAAACAAGTCTGTGTCGAAACCTCTCCTATACAAGGTCCGGCTGACGACTCCGGACAACCTCTCGCAGACCAAGAAGATCCAGCATGTACAAGATACAAGACAGTCACTCCTGGATCTGTGATCTCAGAACAGCTGAGCCAAGTCTTACCTTCCGGGGTAAACAGTCTCATCTCTGCCAATAGTGTTGAGCAACTGATCCAGGCCTTCGCCACAGGTCTACTCAATAGATACGTCTTCAATAGTTCTGGAGGTCTCTTTACCAAAGGGTCTGGACTACCACTGGACACGCCAAGAAGTAGTGGGAGCGGTAGTGGTACCAACCCGAACTTCACCGGTATTGATGTAGACGGGGATAACAAAAACGATATCGCAGACACAGACGGGGACGGTTCACCAGATGTATGTCTCGTAGGAGGTATCTATCCGAACTGTACTTCTTCGGAAAATGAGTCCACAACCAATGGAGTCATATGGGGTTACGTCTTCTCGGACACAAACAGAAACGGTACTAAGGACACTGGAGAAACAGATCTCTCTGGCATAAGTGTGCATATCAAGACTTCTGACACCTCTGAGAATGTGGGGGACAGTAGTACATTTAACGGACTGTACACCTTTAGTAGTCTAGACTCTGGGAAAAACTATATCGTCTCCATAGATGTACCATCAGGACAAGTGGTGACAAATTCAAATGATGTTTCTGTCAGAGCCGTGATACTCACTCCAAACAGACCTGTCCTAAACTTCGGTCTCGCCCCAGCACAATGAGGAAATATTTCTCTTACATTTTTGTAATAATTCTTCTTGTGGGAATTTTTAGTTTTGGGGAAAAAGCTCAAGCGGTATGTTACG
>CAYFZH010000007.1:25260-29344 GCA_964347785.1 uncultured Candidatus Saccharibacteria bacterium | reverse complement strand
ATTCTTCTTGTGGGAATTTTTAGTTTTGGGGAAAAAGCTCAAGCGGTATGTTACGACTATCTCACGAATAGGGTTCTTTCTACTTATACAACTTCAGGTCCTTGTACAAGTAACGGAAACAACTGGAGGGAGCCTGGGCAACCAGCGCCAGTAAACGGTGAAGTTGGAGCTGGAGGCGTAAGGGTAGACTCTACAAACACAAATGGAACAGTAAAGAGCTTCTGGGGATCACTTGTAGACATTGTCGCCTATGTCCCAGGGGCTATCTCTATCGGCATCCTCAAGATCGCTAGCTTCTTTACCTACCTCTCAGGTGTGATCTTGAACTGGATCATACAGTACAGCGTGCTCAATATGAGCGACAGGCTAACTGACAATGCCAACTCGATCAACCAAGCATGGGGAGTGATCAGGGACATATCAAATATTACATTCATCTTCGTCCTACTCTACGCCGCCATCCTCACTATCTTTGGGATGGGGGACAACAAAAGACTCATCACCAATGTAGTGGTCGTAGCAATACTGATCAACTTCAGCCTCTTCTTCACCAAAGTGGTGATAGATACTTCAAATGTCTTGGCAGTTATGTTCTACGACAAGATCGCCCCCGGATCTCTCACCGTCGAAGCGGGTTTATGGGGCAGGACCGGTGTGGCAAACTCTCTTATGGACTTCTTGAGTGTCCAGTCTATATGGAGTGCAGGGAACTTTAGCGATGGGTCGAACCTCCTAGTCATAGGCGTGATGGGTACCATCTTCTCTCTCATCGCGGCCTTCGTCTTCTTCGCTGTTTCGATCATGTTTATCATTAGACTTGTAGTACTTACCTTCGTCCTAGTTCTCTCACCACTCGCCTTCGTGTCTTGGATCCTCCCAGGGATGAAGAGTAACTGGGATAAGTGGTTTAGCGCTCTCACAGGGCAAGCCTTCTTCGCCCCCATATACTTCATGCTTACTTGGGTAGTGATACTTCTTTCTAGAAGCCTCTTCAAACCGGAAGCAGGTAGCACCCTCTTGGGAGTAGTGGCTGGCACAGCATCAGCAGGCACCACAGGAGCAAGTGGAGGTAGCATCGCAATGATAGTGAACTTCTTTATCATCATCGCCATGCTCATCACTTCTCTAACTATTGCTAAAGAGTGGGCAGGCAAAGCCGGTCCTATCGTAAACAAGCTCACCAGTTGGGCTACTGGAGCAGCGGGGAACGCTGCCTTCGGCTTCGCTGGTTGGACAGGGAGAAAAACTATCGGTGCATATGGCAATAGGATGGCAAATAGTGCTGATTTACAGAGAGATGCAAAAGAAAAGAGCGGATTTGCAGGAGCTACCGCTCGTCTCAAGCTCTACACAGCTCAGAAGGCTAGGAGTGGAACCTTCGATGTACGTAACGCGACAATACCTACAAATGCCTTAGGAGATGCAATAGAAGGTACAGTGGGCAGAACAGCTATCGGCAAGAGAATGGGTCTAGACGAAGTAAGAATCGGGGCTATCCCTGTGGGTGAGATGGCTAATGACCAAGTCGGCGTAGGCAAGCCTGGCACAGAAGGATACAAGGAGGAAGCTGAGGCAAAGAAGAAGAGGATGGATACCAAAAACAAAGATCGTGATGAGGAGCTTAGAAAAGCGCTTGCTAAAAAAATAATTGAAGACGGTTTATCAGCCACAGCCACTTCTGCCCAAATTATTGAAATGCAAAAAACAATCAAGGATATGTCTAACAAAGAAATCCTTGCCTTGGACCACAACACTCTTACTAATGAAAAGGTTGCAGAAGCTCTCACAGCAGGACACCTTAAAGCCGTCAACGATAGTGAGAAATCAGAAAGTGAGAAAAGAGAAATATTTAACAAACATTTTGCAAAAGTTGCAGAATCTACTGAAATTCTCAGAACAGGTATTGACCCAGCAACAGGAGTTGCTCTTACTGACCCTGTAAAGAAAAAGCATCAAGCAATTCTCAGAAACATATCTGACAAAGAGATTGACTATGTGCCTATATCTATATTTGACCCAACAAAACTTGACCCATCAATTACTACTATTGAAGCTGAGAGAAGTCGTGCGTTCCTTAGAACAATCACTCAACCACAAGTCGACAACCTTACTAAGGGTGACAAACTTATCGCTTCTGAAAAACAAGCTGTCAAAGATGCTCGTAATAAACCTATTAACGATGCATTTACAGCTATGAACTGGACCGGAACATCTGATAGTGCCATTGAGCTTATGAGGCAAATGCGCCCAGAAGCACTGGTGCAACTTGATTTAACTAAACTTACAGAACCTAATATATTCGAATTATATTCCCCAGCTCTTCTTAACAAAATGGCTGCTAGATCAGAACTTACTGAAGCAACTGCTAATGCTATAAGAACCGCAATAATTAATGCTGGTCCGGGTGCAACTGGCTCTAACCAAGAAAAAGCATATAACTGGTTAAATGGTGACGGCGCAACCATATTCTAAGTATGAAATACCCAAAAGAAACAATAAGAAAAATTTACCGTGAGATTCCTGAAGAAATTGGCAATTTTGCTGCAACGCCTGAGACATCAGAAATAAATGATGGTATTACTAGACAATTTAATTTAAACAAAGAGCAAAGGTTAGAAATGGGGGATGAAGTTACCATGAGACTTTTAGGTCTAACTTCTGGGGAAAATTTTGCCAGTAACATTAGTTCTAGACTCAAAATTGATTCGGAATTAGCGGAAAAAATAGCAAATGAAATAAAAACTAAAATACTTTCAAGAATTCCTGAAAATATTTTAAGTGAACAAGAAAAAAAAGTTAAACCCGCATTAAATGAGTCGTACGCACCTATCATAAATACGGATACACCTATTGTCATCACTCAAGAAACAAAGACTGAGGCTCTAGAAGAATTGAAGCATAGAAGAGAAGTAGCTCAAGAAAGCGGGGCTGTGATAAAACCTGTCCCTCCCAACCTCCCCGTACTCGAACCAGACTTCGCTCAGAGTACTTTGGTGGTGAAGGAAGGGGAGAAGGCACACGACGTACCACCGCTAGGCACGTTCAGGAAACCTAAGCCAACCTTCGGGGTCAAACCTGATGTAGCCCCAGAAGTCTCGGTACAGAAACCTACCCCCAAAGAGAACTCTGCTCAATCTGATGCTAAACCTAGACCAATAGCCAACCCTCACTACTCAGGACACGACCCGTACCGTGAACCTATAAACTAGGTTCACGGTGGAGTAAGAAGCAGGAAGCAAGAAGTAAGATGGATACAAAAATAAGAACTTTTACAGACCTCAAGGTCTGGCAAGAAGCTCATAAGTTAGTCTTAGAAATATACAAAACTACCAAAGACTTTCCAAAAGAAGAACTCTTTGGACTAACGAACCAAATCAGAAGAGCTTCTGTTTCTATAACATCCAATATTTCTGAGGGCTTCAACAGAAATTCGTATAAAGAAAAACTACAATTCTACTACATTGCACTCGGTTCATTGGCAGAAACCGAAAACCAACTACTGATAGCCAGAGATATAGGCTATATAAAACAGGCAGTTTTTGATAAAATACAATCACAGCTAGTTTTGACACAGAAGCTGTTAAACGGTTTTATAAAGAGCACACGCTCATTTTCTGGATCATGACCACTCTTACTCCTTACTTCTTACTACTTACTTCTCCACTTCTATGAGATACCAAGTACCCCAATTTATCGAGGTGGAGGATAAGATCTTCGGTCCTCTCACCTTCAAGCAGTTTATCTACCTTGCTGGTAGTGGTGGCATTTGTGTAATCATCTTTATCTTCCTCCCCATGTTCCTCGCCGTGCTCCTCTCTATACCCGTTGCGGCCCTTGGTCTCGCTCTCGCATTTTATAAGGTGAACGATAAGCCGTTTATCTTCCTCCTCGAGGCCTTCTTCAACTACCAACTCACCAGCAAACTCTATATCTGGAAGAAGACAGATAGAGAGGTGACAAGAAGTAAGGAGCAAGAAGCAGGAAGGGGACAGATACAGCAAGTCCAAGTGCCGAAGTTGTCTGAGTCCAAACTCAAGGAGCTCACTTGGAGTCTCGATATCAAGGAGAACCAGAATCCTGTCAC
>CAYFZH010000007.1:12888-25160 GCA_964347785.1 uncultured Candidatus Saccharibacteria bacterium | reverse complement strand
AACTCAAGGAGCTCACTTGGAGTCTCGATATCAAGGAGAACCAGAATCCTGTCACCAGAAGTAGTGATGATGGGTTATAATTAGAGAATGGTAGCTTCTACAAACGCCACTCAAGAGTTCGTCCCTATAAAAGAAGTTCGTGACGGCACCATCCTACTCAAGGATGGTGGGATGCGCGCCATCCTGATGTGCTCATCCGTCAACTTCTCACTCAAGTCCTCTGACGAGAAGAATGCCATCCTGATGCAGTTCCAAGACTTCCTCAACTCTCTCGACTTCTCTATAGAAATACTCGTCCAGTCCAGGAAGCTCGACATCAGGCCATACATCGCCCTCCTAGAGGAGCAGGAGAAGCACCAAGAGAACAACCTGATGAAGATCCAAGTGCGAGAGTACATCCAGTTTATACGCTCATTTACTGAGTCGACCAACATCATGACCAAGCACTTCTTCATCGTGGTGCCTTATAGTCCGGCGATCATCTCTTCTCAAGGCGGCTCTGGGATACTCTCTGCTCTCAAGCTCTCAAGCAAGTCAGATTCGGCGAAGACAAGGGATGCTGGATTCGAAGAAGACAGAAGCCAACTCGAGGAGAGACTCTCTATAGTCGAGCAAGGTCTCGTACGCACAGGTATCCGTGTAGCAAGACTTGGCACAGAAGAGGTTATAGAGCTCTTCTACAAAGCATTTAACCCCGGAGAGACTGAGAAGCCACTTAAAGTAAACTAACATGGGAATCTTCGACAACATTTTTGGAGAAAAGAATACCAAGTCAGAGATATCTTCTATCTTGCCTCAAGAGATCTTCGAAGCTGGTGTCTTGGAGCTCAAGGACATCATCGCTCCCTCTGCTCTGAAGGTCTCTCCCAAAGAGATCAACCTAGGGGAGAAGATCCTCAGAAGCTTCTTCGTCATCTCGTACCCACGCTTCCTCTCAGAAGAATGGTTCTCTCCTATCATCAACATGGACAAGGTCTTCGACGTTTCTATCTTCGTCCACCCCGTAGAGACAGCCAAGGTTCTGAGACAGTTCCAAAGGAAGGTGGCTGAGGTTCAGAGCCAGATCAGTATCAGAGAGGACAAGGGCTTGGTCCGTGACCCTATCCTCGACGTAGCCTACCAAGACCTCGAGAACCTCCGCGACCAGCTCCAACAGGCTCAGGAGAAGCTCTTCGACGTGGGACTATACATAACTATCTACGGCGACTCAGATGCAGAGCTCGACAAGGTAGAGAGTGAGATCAAGAGTATCCTCGAGGCGAAGCTCATATATGTGAAGCCCGCCCTCTTCCAACAAGAGCAGGGCTACAAGTCTACTCTACCTCTGGGGAACGACATGCTCGAGGTCCACTCCAAGCTGAACTCCTCTCCGCTCTCATCGCTCTTCCCCTTCACCTCCTTCGACCTTACCTCAGACCGAGGTATCCTCTATGGTATCAACAGGCACAACTCGTCTCTCGTCCTCTTCGACCGCTTCTCTCTCGAGAACTACAACTCGATCATGTTCGCCAAGTCTGGTGCAGGTAAGTCCTACGCTACCAAGCTTGAGATCCTGAGAACTCTCATGTTCGAGACAGAAGTGATCGTCATCGACCCAGAGAGAGAGTACGAGTACATGGCAGAGGCAACAGGTGGACGCTACTTCAGTATCTCTCTCAACTCTGAGCACCACATCAACCCCTTCGACCTACCAGTGCCCGGACCAGACGAGAGTGCTGCCAACATCCTCCGCTCCAACATCATCAACCTCGTAGGACTCTTTAGACTCATGATGGGAGGTCTGACTGCCGAGGAGGACGCTATCATCGACCGTGCCATCACCGAGACGTACGCGCTGAAGGATATCACCGCTGACTCAGACTTCAGAAGTGTCGAGCCTCCACTTATGTCCGACTTCGAGCTCGTGCTCTCGGGTATGGAGGGAGGGGAGTCTCTTGCACAACGCTTGTCTAAGTACACCAAGGGTACTTGGGCAGGGTTTATCAACAGACCGACCAATGTCGACATCAACAAGAAGTTCGTCGTCTTCTCTCTCCGCGATATGGAAGATGAGCTCAAGCCGATCGCGATGTATATCGTCACTCACCACATCTGGAACGCCATCAGGAAGAACCTCAAGAAGAGACTTCTCGTCATCGACGAAGCTTGGTGGATGATGAAGTCAGAGGACACAGCCTCCTTCCTCATGGGTCTCGTCAAGCGTGGTAGGAAGTACTTCCTCGGTGTCGCCACCATCACTCAAGACGTAGGGGACTTCTTGAAGAGTCCTTACGGAGTACCTATCATCACCAACTCCTCGATCCAAATCCTTCTCAAGCAATCCCCAACTACGATCGACAACCTGCAAAAGGTCTTCAATCTCACAGACGAGGAGAAGTTCCTGCTCCTAGAGTCAGATGTAGGGGAGGGGATCTTCTTCGCCGGACTCAAGCATGTCGCGATCAAGAACATTGCCTCTTATACAGAAGACCAGATCATCACCTCAGATCCGTCACAGATCCTCGCGATGAAGAAGGCGAGACAAGACGCGTCTGAGGACAAGGAGGAAGCGTTGGCAAATAAACAAAACGAACTAAGGGAAGCTAGTATTAATAAATGATGGAGGAAGAACAAAATACGGGCAAGAAAGAACGAGGTAGTAATGAGTTAAAAATTACAACAGTAATTTTGATGATTGCTACTGCATTTTTCTTTGATGTTTTGCAATTTATCCTCAGTTTTATCTTCCTTGGCTGGGCTGTCGGCATATTTGCAGGTCTAACCTTCTATGTATGGTTTAAGCTTTATAACATAAGCTTTATGACACCTAAAAGGTTTGCCACCTTTGGTGGAGCGAGCTTACTGGAGATGTTTCCTATCCCTTTCATGGCAGCTTTGCCTGCATGGACAGCCGCAATTTCGTATCTAGCTCTTACTAAAAAAGCTCAGGATCTTATACCGGGAGTAGATATCACAAAGCTTGATCTAAAGTTATAATAAGCCCATGAAGAAATTTACTACTTTTTTCCTTCTTGCCTCCTACTTCCTACTTCCTACTTCTGCATTTGCCCAATCCATAGACATCATCTGGCAAGGGGAGACTTACACCCCACCTTTCTACAAAGGACTACCTATATGGTCTTACCAGTCCAGAGTCACTCTCCTCGCTACCCCACAAGGACTTGGAAACCCTTCTGCTCTCAACTATCGCTGGACCAGAGATGGTACAGTGCTAGGCTCTCTCTCTGGATTGGGGAAGAATTCTTACACCTTCTCAGACAATGTCCTATCTAGAACCAAGAGCATTAAGGTGGAGATTGTATCAAGTGAGGAAGAGATCCTTGCTGAATCTTCTGTCTACATCACTCCTAGACAACCGAGTATCCAGATTTATGAAAACAGCCCTTTGTATGGATACATGTTCCACCAAGCCGTAGAGGATTCTTATTCTCTGAAGGAAGGTGAAGTGAGCTTCACGGCATTTCCACTTTTCTTTTCAACAAACACATTAAGTAGCCCCACTCTCAACTATAAATGGCTAAGCAACGCCGGCACCTCAGAAAGTGGCCCCTCTGTAACATACAGAGCCCCAGAAGGGGTAGTGGGGCGAGCTTCTGTATCGACCAATATCACCAGCACCAGCAAGATCCTCGAAACTGCAGACAGTAAATTCTTGGTACAATTTGGACAATGAAAACAGGAGTAAAACTTATCGTCATAGCCCTAATAGCCTGTGGTGGAGCATTTACTCTCACAAACATTGCCTCAGCTCAAAGCACCGACTACAAACTCCTAGCACCAATACCCCTAAATGGACCTGGAAGTGGACCAGTTGATACAGTAAACACGTCCACGTACCTACCCGGTCTTATAAAGCTGATCATCGCTCTAGCTGGAGCCTTTGCGGTAGTAAAGATAATCCTAGCTGGTATCCAGTACATGTCTACAGATGCCTGGAGTGGCAAGAACGAAGCCAAGGGATCAATTTTAAACGCCTTATTTGGACTCCTATTGGCTATGAGTGCATGGCTTATCTTATATACCATTAATCCTAAGTTGGTAAATCTAAGTCTTGCCATACCAGAGCAAGAAATTGCGACAACCACTCTTGAGGGTCCTGGTGTGGTTGTACCTGAAATAGACGGTGTCCCAATCACTAACCCCACCCCAACTGCTCCTGGTGGAGTAGGGTGCCAAGGAGAGTGCAGATACTCTTATACCAATGGGGCAGGCATCTTGGTTAGATACAAAGATTGTTCTTCTTGTTCAGATGCAACTAGATTTGGCTTAGACATAAAGACAAGAAATATTAATGGCACAGCTGCACAAATGAATACAGAACTGGGCAATAAACTCAAAGCAGTAAACCAAGCTCTAGATACAGGCTTCCGAATTACAGAAACATGGCCTCCCACAGTAAACCACGCTGCTCAAGAGCAATATGACGGCACATCTGTAGATGTAAGTTTGAGTACCAATACTGGTCGTGAGGTTGATAATTTTATCAAGAGTGCCCAGAGCCAAGGTTTAAGGGTTGTATATGAAGTCCAAAGTCCCGCTGATGCAAACATCTACACCAGTCAGGGTATACCGGCTTGCACAACAAGACCACATTCTGGTTGTGTCCTGCCTGTAAACTACGTCACGGGTCCACACTTCTCCGTCTATCTTAGATAACTATGAAAAAAATACTTCTTACAACATTTACAGTTCTCCTACTCGGCACTCTTGTCTGGATCTTTTTCTTCCGTGGAACCTCTGCCCCAATAATAGACACTCTTAGGGACGGTTTACCATTCGGCTCAGGGGAGGGGGTAGACCTGCCTATTTCAAATAATTCAGACTCGACCATAGGAGAGAAAACAAACTTCGATATAAATGCCAATGAGCAGAAAATCTTCCGTATCGCAAACACTCCTACAGCCGGCTTCGTAGCATTTACCCGCGGCACAAGCACCATTGTGCGATATATGGACCGTGCCACAGGCCACATCTCAGAAACTAATCTAAAAACTAGTGGCGTAGCAAAAATCACAAACCAAACTATACCTAAGATATATGAGGCTTACTTTAAAAAAGATGGTGGTGCTGTAGTCATAAGAACTATCGAAGGAACCGACCAAATATCCAATTCAGTCATTACTCTTACACCTCCGAAAAATATTACTAACGACGCCCTTTACACCATCACCTCAACTAAACTTAGAGGGGATATGGATAGTCTTCTTGTCGGCTCTGGGGATACTCTATCTTATGTTCTACGAGATGTACCTTCTATAGTCTCATCAACATTTACAGGTACCGGGCTTAAGACATTGATATCTTCCCCAATAAAAAACTGGAGATTATTCAAACTTGGAAACAACACAGCTATCTACACTAAGGCTACTGCGAGCGTGTCTGGTTATGCTTATAGTCTAACTGGGAGCTCTTTAAATAAAATTCTCGGGCCACTAAACGGGCTTACAGTAATAGGTAACTCTCTTGGGGACATGGCTCTATACTCATACACTGACACAGTTGGAACTAAGCTTGCTGTTAAAAATATAAAGACAGGTGACTCATCAGACATCTTGCCAGTCTCCTTAGCAGAAAAATGTGTATGGAGCACCAAGAAACCTTACATCTTTTATTGTGGAACACCAACAGAAGGAGTCTCCGCTTATGAACCAGATAACTGGTACTTAGGGAAAACTCACTTTACAGACAATCTCTGGCACTTCGATATGCAAGCAGAATTAGCTCAACTAGTTATGGAGCCTGATGTGGAGTTTGGTCTAGATCTGGATATATCTGACCCACAACTCTCCCCAAACGAAGACTACTTGATCTTCATCAACAAGAGAGACCTTACTCTATGGGCAGTTAAGCTGTAAGAGGCTTCCTCCTGATAAACATTTCTTGAACGGCGCTGAAGACGTTGGTGGTGAGGAAGTAGAGACCAACCACACCAGAGACGTTGTAAGAGATGAAGAACATGATCACAGGGAAGAGGTACTTCATCTGACTCTGCATACTGCGGGTGAGGTTGTCGCTGAAGGAGTCGCCCTTAGGCACATTTTGATTGCGAGAGGAGATATAAAGCTGGAAGAAGCTTGAGAGAGCAGCGAGGAAGGCGATGATAATACTCTTACCACTGACGTCGAAGAGCCCTAAGAAAGCAGTCTTGATCTCTGTCGGCGCTTGGATAAATGAGTAGAGAAACTCTGGGTTAACCGCTGGTAAGTGTAAGAAAATTTGGTAGAGAGCGATGACCAGAGGGATCTGGATGATGATCATAAAGATCCCTGAGAAGGGGTTGATGTTCTTCTCCTTGTAGAGCTCGAGGGTCTTCCTCGCCTGCTCCTCGGACTTGTCCTTGTACTTAGTCTTGATAGCCTCGAGCTCTGGAGCAATCTCATTCATCTTGAGCTGAGTCACTACTGCCTTACGAGAGAGAGGGTAGAGGACTAGACGTACAAGGATGGTGGTTAGGATAACCACTACTCCTGCATCGGCCCAAGGCATCACTCTGAAGAAGGTGATAAGGAGGTTATAGAGGGGATCGAAGAAGATTGTATGGTAAAGATATGACATCAGACAATTATAACTTACAACTAACGACTCACAACCAGAGACCTTAGCTCAGATTCTAGTTCAGCCCCTTTTACCTTTTCTACCCCTAACTTCGCGACAAATAGATAAGTAAGGGCAGGGTGCTTAGGGATAAGTTCACGGAGGATAGGTCTAACCCGTCTACGTATCCTGTTGCGTACTACCGCAGACTTCGAGACCTTCTTGGAGATAGAGATAATAATCTCCACCTCTTCTGAAGGAGTCACTCTGAGGGAGAAGTGTGGGCTTAGAGGCATTAAACAGCGAGCTTGGATCTACCCTTGCGACGGCGGGCCTGTAGGGTGCGCTTACCTGTAGAGGTCTTGGACCTAGAAAGGAAGCCGTGGGCACGGGCTCGTTTGCGCTTTTTTGGTTGGTATGTTCTAGACATGTCTATTAACAGATTATGAACACATTATAAACAGAATTCTCACCTTTAACAAGGTTGATACTGACGCCAGACAGGATACTATATTTGAGACAAATTCACGATGGACTATAAGCAACTATGGCAAAGCGTTCTGGTAGAAATGGAACTTGGGATCTCTAAGGCTAATTTCACCACTTGGTTTAAGGACACACGCATAGTCAAGGAAGATGGTGGGGTAGTGGTTCTCTCTGTACCCAATGCCTTCGTCAAGGAGTGGCTTCTGACCAAGTACCACCAGTCTATCCTCCGTAGTTTGCGCAATATCGAGAGTACTATCCACGCAGTAGAGTATGTTGTAAACAAGGAAGAGTCCAAGACTAGAAGGTTAGACGACAGGTTCGGTCGATCTGAGTCAGGGAACACCAAGGAACTCCCTCTCCCAGAGACAGCGGTAAACAAGGATGACAACTTGAACCCTCGATACACTTTCGAAAACTTCGTCATAGGACCATTCAACGAGCTCGCCCACGCTGCCGCTCAAGCGATCATCAAGAAGCCTGGGATTATGTACAACCCTCTCTTTATCTACGGCTCGACAGGACACGGCAAGACTCACCTGATACAAGCCATAGGTAACCACATCAAGACGACCTCACCTGGGAAGAAGGTCTACTATATGACCTCAGAACAGTTCGGTCAGGACTGTATGAATGCTCTCCAGAACCAGAAAATGAGTATTTTCAAGGAGAAATACCGCAAATACGACGTACTTATAGTAGATGACATCCAATTCTTCTCTGACAAGCAGAAGTTCCAAGAAGAACTCTTCCACCTATTCAACACCCTTTATGACAACAACCGCCAGATTATCTTCTCCTCCGACAAACACCCCCACTTCATCACAGGATTAGAAGACAGACTCAAGAGTCGTCTCTCTGCAGGGATGATCGTAGACATCCCCACACCAGACAAGGAGTCTAGGATAGCTATCATCACATCCAAGGCTGTCCAGCAGGGGATCATCCTCTCGACTGAGGTGATCGACTACCTTGCCCATAGTGTAAACGGCAACATCCGAGAACTTGAGGGAGCAGTCAATGCTCTACTCATGCAGTCTCAACTCAAGGGCAAGGAGATCACCATGCTTGATGTCAGAAACTATATCAAGAACAACGTGAAGCCCAAGAAGACTATGGCGGTCAAGGACGTGGTTAGGATTATTTCTGATTTTTATAACATCAAGGAGGAGAGTATCTATGAGAAAACTAGGCACAAGGAAGTGATCAAACCTCGCCAAGTGATCATGTACCTCCTAAGAGAAGACATGGGTATCTCATACCCATCGATAGGGCAGAAGCTTGGTGGTCGAGACCATACCACAGTCATCCACTCATGTGAGAAGGTGAAGAATGACCTCAAAGAGGACCAGACTCTATCTGAAGAAATAGGGCAAATCAGGGGATTATTGAGTGTATAAGGCTCCTAACAAGCTGTGTACCAGTGTGTGGAGAACACTGTGGACGAGTGTGGGTAAGTTGTTGAGTTTTGATAAAAAAGTATATAGTGGGTACCAAGGGATCCTGAGTTTTACCCCACTATCCCCAGTTCCGGATTACCCCAATCTCAATAAACCCTTATTCCACAACACATCTAGACTACCCACAGCTTCCACACCCCTAATAAGTAGTAATAGAATTTATATATATGAAAATAGAATGTATTAAGGAACAACTAGAGGACGCGTTCTCCAAGGCAGACAAAATCGCTGGTAAGAACACCACTCTCCCTGTTCTCTCTGGATTCTATTTGGATGCAAGGCAGAACTCTCTCATAGTGAAGGCTACAAACTTAGACCTAGGAGTTTCTATCACTATCCCAGTCAAAGTAACGGAACCAGGTATTGTTGTGGTCCCAGCACATATCATCACCTCTCTCGTATCATCTCTTACAAAAGAGAGAAGTATATCTCTCAGTACCAAGGATCAAGTTCTTGAGGTTAAGACCAATTCCACCAAGACCAACATCAAGACTCTTCCAAGCGAGGAATTCCCAATAATCCCAGAAGTGGGTGATGATAGTGTCTTCACTATGCCTAGCAGAGACTTCGTCTTCGGTATTCGCTCTGTTATCTACGCTGCCGCTGTGGGGAGTATTAAGCCTGAATTATCTTCTATCTCTATTACTCACGAGGGAGAATTTCTCGTCTTTGCTGCGACAGACTCCTTCCGTCTTGCGGAGAAAAAGATTCGGATCAAGAAGGTTCCTCACTTCAAACAAATCCTTCTTCCTCAGAAGAATGCTCTAGAGATTATTAAGATCTTCGATAAGGGAGATGAGGAAATCTCTATCTCTATCGAGGAGCATCAGATGGCACTACGTTCGGGTGGTGTTTATCTTACTTCTCGTATCATTGAGGGTAATTTCCCAGACTACAGGCAGATTATCCCTAAGGAGACTTCTTCTACTGCAGTTGTTCTTAAGCAAGATCTAGTTAACTCTCTTAAGACTAGTCTCATTTTCTCAGACTCATTTAACCAGTTAACTTTGAAACTAAACCCAGTTTCGAAAAAGTTCCAAGTAGAATCCAAGAACTCCACCGTAGGGGAGAGTTCCTATGCCTTAGACGCCGTCCTAGAGGGAGACGAGCTGTCTATTAATGTGAACCATCGTTACTTTACTGATTGTTTCCAATCAATTTCTACTGATAGTTTGAACTTAAGCTTCGCTGGACTAGCCAAGCCCATCCTCGTCTCTGGTGTAGGGGATTCTAGCTTCCTCTACCTTGTGATGCCGATGAATCAATCATAAGTTTTTGTATGCAGAACCTTACCAGTCTTCTCGAAAGGTTCTCTCGGTCTCTCAATAAAGACGTTTATCTCAAGGAAATAGTTCTAGAGGTGATCAAGAGTAGGGTGGGAGTGAGTCTCCCCCCAGATTCTATCTCGATCAAGGATGGGGTCCTCGGTATCACTACCTCTCCTGTGGTCAAGAATGAAATTAGTTTGAAGGAAAGTCTCATCCTCAAGGAGCTTTCTCTTAGAAGTGTGGGCGTCTCTAAGGTCCTGTATAAATAATCTAGAAGGGTTGAGTCACTGTCTGAGTCTGAGTTCCTACCCAATACATAACACCATACTCCCAACGTTCGTAAGCTTGGTCTCTGGTAAATGAGCCTGGGTAACTGCCTCGTGGGTCATCTTTGTGTACATAGTGGAGAAGAGAGTGAGTTTCTCCAGCTGGCATCTGTCCTAGGAGGATAGGCTTGAGGTCTGTAGGGTTCGGTTCTGGGGATATAAATGATTCTTGGGGGAAGGATGGGAGGGACTTGTCCATCATCTCTCTCCATAAAGGAGAGACGATAAGACCAGCCACCTTCTTCTCCATGGCAGAGTTGTCGTTGTTGCCCGTCCAAGCGCCCACAACGAGGTTAGGTGAGTAGCCGATGATCCATGCGTCTCTATAGTCGTTTGAGGTACCAGTCTTCACTGCGACGTCATTAGAGACGTACAGAGGGGAACGGGAGCCGTATCCAGGAGTACGAGCGTTATTGTCTGAGAGAATGCTGTTTATCACTCGGGCAGTTTGTTCTGGGAGAACTCTCTGGGGGAAGGGGGTGGTCTTGTCTATGAGGTTACCCGTACCGTCTTCTATCGAGAGGATGGCATTGTATGGGTTCCTTACGCCATCGTTTGCAAATACGGAATAAGCCGATGTCATATCGAGAAGCGAGACAGCCCCACCTCCGAGGACAAGGGAGAGTCCGTAAGTATTTTTCTCTGTGAGACCTTGGATACCCATCTCTTGGGCTAGAGCGATGGACTCGTCTACTCCAGCAAGATAGGTGGCTTCCACCGCTGGGACGTTTATGGACTGGGCTAGAGCGTTTCTCATCGTTATAGGTCCTCGGAACTTATCGTCGTAGTTGCCTGGTGAGTAACACTTGTCATCTGTAGTGAAGTTATCTGGGGCACAAGAGGCTGAGAATTGTATAGGTGCGTCGAAGAAGAGTGTCTGGTCAGTGTAACCCTTGTTTAGAAGTACAGAATAGACAAATGGTTTGAAAGTAGAACCCGGTTGTCTATGTCCTGTGGTAGCGTTGAAGTTACCACCGATTTCCTTGTCGAAATAGTCTCTAGATCCAGTCATCGCAAGGATCTCACCAGTCTTCGGATCTATCGCCACCATCGCGTTGTTGTTGGCGTTGAAGGTCTTCTGGTTGATCTCGCCATACTTCTTGGCTATAGCTTCAGCATCTTTCTGAAGTGAGTAGTCAAGAGAGGTGATAACCTTCCAACCACTAGACCTAACAGCGTCCTCGCCATATTTCTTTACCAAATCTTCGATCACAAAGAAGACGAAGTGCGGTGCCTTAACTGTAGAATTACTCTCTCCTTGTTTGAAGACTACTTTCTCTGCGAGAGCAGAATCATATTCTTCTTGGGTGATGAACTTACTTCGAAGCATTTCACTCAGGACTAAGTTCTTCCTCTTCTCGAGCTCATCTGTGTGGGAGCCGTAAGGAGAGTAGTAGGTCGGGGCCTTAGGAAGAGCAGCCAGATAAGCTGACTCTGCGATAGTCACATCGGAGGCACTCTTGGCAAAGAATCTCTCAGAAGCTTCTTCTATACCGTAGGCGGTACCACCGTAAGGGATCTCGTTTAGATAAAGGGAGAAGATCTCTTCTTTGGAAAGCACTCTCTCGAGCTTGAGGGCGAGGATCAGTTCCTTGAGCTTCCTCGTAGGGGTCTTGTCCTTGGTGAGGATAGAGTTCTTGACCACTTGTTGGGTGATAGTAGAACCTCCTTGGCTGAAGGAGAGGGAAGAGAGGTTTACCAGCACCGCTCGGACGAAGGAGCTAAACTCGAATCCATTGTGTGAGTAGAAGTTCTTGTCTTCTATGGCGAGGGTGGCGTCCTTGATGTGTTGTGAGATGTTCTCAAACGGTACGACTTCTCTCTTTATATCCTGTGAGAAGTCGTAGAGAAGAATCTCTCCTGTACGGTCATAGATCTTGGTAGAGTTGTCTAAGCGTCTTTCTTGGAGACTTTCGAGGGCTGGGATACGCAAGGCGGCTACCCAAAGGAGAGCCAGTCCGGCTAAGCACAGGAGTATGGCAGAAATTGCTAGAAAGTGGTTGGTTTGAAGCCACTTAACCTTAAGTTTCTTCATCAGAGGATAGATTTTACCATATTTTAAATTAAGGACCGAACGTGCCCCCACACCCACTTCCAATTACTTGATACTGGAAGTGGGTGTGGGGGCGTGTTAAATTGTTCCTATGAGCAAAGACCTAGATGAACTTCTAACCCGAGGAGTAGCTGAGAGCGTTGGG
>CAYFZH010000007.1:0-12788 GCA_964347785.1 uncultured Candidatus Saccharibacteria bacterium | reverse complement strand
TATGAGCAAAGACCTAGATGAACTTCTAACCCGAGGAGTAGCTGAGAGCGTTGGGGGTGAAGAACTCCAGAAAAGAATTTCTAACGGAGAGATACTTCGTGTGAAGCTTGGGATCGACCCGACAAGCCCAGATATCCATATTGGTCACGCGGTTTCTCTGATGAAGCTTAGAGATTTTCAGAGGCTGGGTCACAAGGCAGTGCTTATTATCGGGGACTTCACCGCAGTGATCGGTGATACTTCTGACAAGGAGAGTGAGCGCCCAATGCTGACCAAGGAACTTATAGAGGAAAACAAGAAGGGCTACTTCAACCTGATAGGGAAGATTGTTGACCTCGACCAAGCTGAGCTCCGTTACAACTCTGAGTGGTTAGAAGGTCTCACTTACAGAGAGATAGGAGAGCATGCCAACCAGTTTAGCGTGGCGGACTTTATCGCTCGAGACAACATCAAGAGACGTTTGGATACAGGTAAGAGAGTCTCTCTCCGAGAAGTGCTCTACCCTCTGATGCAGGGTTATGACAGCGTAGCAGTGTCTGCGGATGTAGAGCTTGGTGGGCAGGACCAGTGGTTCAACCTACTTTCTGGTAGGACTCTCCAAGAACACTACGGGCAGAAGCCTCAAGCCGTCATAACTTCTCCGCTTATCCCTGGACTTGATGGCCGTAAGATGAGTAAGAGTTATGGCAATAGTATTTCTCTCAACGATTCTTCTCAGGATATGTATGGCAAGGTGATGAGTCTCTCGGATGAGAATATGGGTATCTACTTCGAGTACTGTACTAGGGTTCCCTTTGAGGAAGTTGAGGAGATTATCAAGGGTCATCCTAAGGATGCCAAGATGCGACTCGCTTTAGAAATCACCAAGATTTACCACGGAGAAGAATCTGCTTTGTCTGCTCAAGAGAACTTCGAGCAAGCCTTTTCAAAAGGTGGCGTGCCTAGTGACATCCCTACTGTCAGAGTGGAGAAGGGGGCAGAGCTAGTGGAAATCCTTCTAGAACAAGGGCTCGTTTCTTCGAAAACTGAGTTCAATAGGTTGGAGAAAGATGGAGCGATCAAGGAAATGGGGGAGGGCGTTTACCGTATTGGCAAACATCGGTTTATCAAGATTGAGACCAAGTAATCAAAAGCCCCGCGAGTGCGGGGCTTTTGATTACATCTCTTCTACGTCGTCCATCAGGTCCTCTTTGTCGAGATCGAGCTCGTCGTCTATCTCGTCTTCAAGGCTCACTGTGTCGTCGTCGATGAGGTCCTTCTTCTTCTTGTCGTCTAGGTCGATATCGTCGATGTCATCTATATCGTCCTCAACCTGAGGCTCATCATCTCTTAAAACTTCGTCTTCCATTTTAGAATCTTGATTATTTTTAATTTAAAAAAACGCCTTGGGGTCCACAGACATTTTTTGAATGCACTTATTTTTATCAGATAGCCCTCCTGCTGGCAAGGTGAGTTATACCCACCGCTATAGCATCGAGCTCGTCGTCGAGCCTTTTCCCCTTGGTTTCGGGGACCTTGACCAGTCGCCTAACCATAGTCTCTATTTGGACTTTGTCTGCTTTCCCATAGCCTGTAACCGCTATCTTGATGGCTTGTGGGCCGTATTCAGAGATCTCGAGTCCATGACTCTCTGCTTCGTAGATGATCACTCCTCGAGCCTCTGCTACACCTATGGCGGAGGTGGTGTTCTTGTTGAAGAAGAGACTTTCTATCGCTAGACTCTTCGGTTCCCATTCCTCAATAATCTCTCTCACCCTTGCGCCAATAACCCCCAGTCTCTTGCCACGAGAATCTTTCGGGTTGGTGCTGATGCACTCGGAGAAGAGAAGCTTCTCTTTGTTATCTTCCTTTGTAAGCACAGCCACACCTAGACGGTCGAAGCCGGGGTCTATCGCCAAGATGCAGTTACTCGGCATTGGTGTAGACGTCTTGGACTTCGTCATTGTCTTCTAGCTCGTCGATCAGTGTCTCGAGGATCTTGTTATCTTCTTCTGACAAGGGCACAGTCATGGTGGGTTTCCATTCACCCCCTTCTTTGACAAAGGCCCAAGTAGCAGAACCCACCCCTGCGAGAGCGAAGCCGTGTTTGGAGAGGATAAATTTCACCTCTTGAGCAGCTTTGTTTCTGTTCCCAGTTAGAGCTTCGATGACTAGAGCGCACCCACCCGGTCCATATGATTCGTATGTAATGTTCTCCATCGCTTCTGCATCGGTGCCAGAACCTTTCTTCACCGCACGTTCGATGTTGTCTATCGGCATGTTGTACTCACGAGCCTTCTCTATCGCAGTGCGGAGGATAGGGGAGGTGGTATTACCGTTGACCTGCTTAGAAGCCGTGGCGATCGCACGAGCCATCTTGGAGAAAATCTTGGACCTCAGAGCATCAGTGCCCGCCTTCTGTCTCTTGATCTTGGACCATTTGTTGTGACCGGACATATGAGTAGATTATAGAAGTTTCTTCTGGAAGTTTTCTGGGGGAGTTTTGCCCAAGTGCATAAAACCGTGTGGAGTGAGGGCTCGTCCACGAGTGGTACGTTCTATGAGACCGAGCTGGAGCAGGTATGGTTCGTTGAACTCCTCAAGTGTCGACTCTTCCTCAGAGAGAGCAGCGGCGAGTGTGCCTAGACCTACTGGCCCGCCGTTAAACTTGTCTGCAATAACTTCCAGAAGCTTCCTGTCCGAAGGGGTGAGACCCTTCTCATCGACTCCAAGGAGTTTCAGAGCAGAAGAAACCATCTCCCTATCTAGGGGTCGACTCTCTACTTGGGCAAAGTCTCGTGCACGCTTGAGGAAGTAGTTGGCAGTGCGAGGAGTGTATCTACTCCTCTTCGCAATCTCAATCTCTGCGCCGTCTTGGATATCAACTCCTAGAATCTTGGCTGAGCGACGCACTATCTCCTCGATCTCTTCCTCAGTATAGAACTCCAGTCGGAAGACTCCTCCAGAGAAACGAGAGCGTAGTGGTGAGGAGATCATGGCTACACGAGTGGTGGCAGCTAGGAGGGTGAAGGGAGGAAGCTCTAGTTGTATCGTACGAGCAGATGGGCCCTTCCCGATGATGATGTCGAGAACACCGGACTCCATTGCAGGGTAGAGGACCTCCTCGATAGTCTTGTTGAGTCTGTGGATCTCGTCGATGAAGAGGATGTCGCCGGAGGCGAGGTTGGTCAGGATCGAGGCGAGGTCACCGACGCGCTCTATGGCTGGACCTGAAGTGATCTTCAGATTCCTCCCTGTCTCACGAGCGACGAGGTGTGCGAGGGTGGTCTTGCCTAAGCCCGGAGGACCGTAGAAGAGGACGTGTTCCGGAGGTGTCCCACGCTCCATAGCTGCTCTGAGGAGGATGTTTAGGTTGTCTTTGATAGCCTTCTGTCCGATATATTCCTTCCAAGAACTTGGTCGGAGCTCTTGATCTAGGTAGGCTGTCGAAACTTTCTCCTCTGAGGCACCTTTTTCTGACTTAGGATTCTTACTTGACATAGAAAATATTATGTGCTAGACTGCATAAGGATCATTAAATTGTGGTTCCAGACCATAAATCTCTAAGCAACGTGCCCTCCGGGACATTTGGACTTTTCAGCGAGGACACTCTTGGTACCCTTACGGGTCTTCTGAGGTTATCCTGAGCAGAATCGTTTAGCTTTTGGTGAATTCTAAAAGTGTTGCTTAGAGATTTATGCGCTGGATCTATCTCAATTATTCATTTTTGCGGAGGTATCGCAACAAGTTTTCCACAACGTGACACACTAAGCAGAGAGGTCAACTACTCTTTCCAACTCCTCCAGAGTTGTGGTCCCATTTAATATTTTTAGCACCCCATCTTGCTCGAGAGTAAGGAGCTTCTGGTGCTTGGCCGCTGCACGGATATCATGCTCAGAAGGATTGGCTATAACAGCCTTCTCGATCTCATCATCTACAAGGATAGCTTCATAGACTCCTATACGACCCTTGTACCCAATACCCGAACATTCTGGGCAACCCACAGGTGCCCACATCTTGTCTCTTTGTATACCATCTAAGTAAGTTTTGTCTTCTACCCCTGAGAGGATTCTCTCTACAGTCTCCCTTGCCTTATCGGTGAGGGGGATTTCTTTTTTGCATTTATGACAGAGTGTGCGGATAAGGCGCTGAGCGATAGAAATATTCAAGGCTGAGCTCATGACCTTAGGGTTTATCCCAAGATCTAAGAGACGAGGGAAGGTGCCGGCGGCATTGTTGGTATGGAGAGTAGAGAGCACCAAGTGTCCTGTGAGAGAAGCGTTCACCGCCACCTCAGCCGTTTCTGGGTCGCGGATTTCTCCCACCAAGATGACGTCTGGGTCCTGACGGAGAGCGCTTCGTAGACCCTCGGCGAAGGTGTAGCCCTTGTCTGCATCAGCTTGAGTTTGGACTATGCCCTCGATGTGGTACTCGATAGGGTTCTCGATGGTGATCACCTTGATCTCAGGTGTGTAAACCTTCTTCAAGAAGGCGTAGAGAGTAGTGGTCTTACCAGAACCAGTTGGTCCTGTGGTGAGGATCATACCGTTCGGTTTCCTGACCTCCTTGTCTAGGATCTCAAGTAGGCGTGGGTGGATACCCAGCTTGTCGAGCTCGACCGAGATGGCGTCTGGGTTAAGTACGCGAAGTACGATGGACTCACCATAAGGGCCAGGGAGCATAGATGTGCGGATCTCGATCTCTGTGTCGGTGAGCTTGATAGAGAAGCGGCCATCTTGGGCCTTCTCCTTCACATTGAGTTTGAGCTCGCTTAGGAGTTTAAGACGAGAAGCGATGAGGTCGAAGGTCTCTTTGTCGAAGAAGAGTATGTCCGTGAGCACTCCGTCGAGGCGGTAGCGTAAGCGGACCTTGGTGTCCTCTGGTTCGATGTGTACGTCGGAGGCTCTGAGAGAGATCGCGCCAGCAAGAACGATTTCCAATATTTTAGAAATACGATAAGCCTTCTTGAGAGTAAGGACTTCCTCGATCTTTCTCTTGATGTCGCCGAGCTCTCTCACTTCCTTGGTCATGGCGAGGATCTCTTCGTTACTGATGTCGAGAGCTCCAGACTTCGTCTCGAAGGAGTAGGACAGATCCTTGTATCTATCCCAAGCTTTGTAGAGACTCTGGTGTGAGACCATAAAGATACTTGGTTCGTAACCGCGTTCCTTCAAAGCCTCGGTGGCGAGGCGAGTCTTCTCGCTGTTGGGGGCTAGAGAGGCGACAGCGATCTTCTTGTCCGTGACGTCGAAGATCGCCATCTCTGCTTCTCGAGCGTCGGCTTCCTTCATAATCCTGAGAGCGTCGATGTTGATCGGGTGAGTGGAGAGGTCGAGATAGGGGATGCCGTGATGTTCGGCGAGAGTTTGGGCGAGCTCCTCCTCTTCTCTAGAGTGGAGTAACCTTACTTTCTCATCTTGTTTCTCTTCGTCGAAAGTGACCATGAGTTTATTTTATCGTGGAACGACGCTTTCGGTGTTAGATTAGGTACTTGACTTTTATATTTATCTGTTATATATTCTGATTTAGTAGAAAGGAGGGCATAAGCCCATGAGAAAGTCAGTAATCCTGCCGCTCCTGATCTTTCCTGCTGTCTTTTTGGCAGTGGGGTGCAACCTTCTCTCTGGTAGAGAGGAGCCCTTGAATGTCACAAACGACTGCCGGGGCACCTGGGCAGAGATCTACGACGGCGAACAGCTCTTGCTCGCCAGGCTCAATTTCGGAGAGACTCGTAACGTTCCTCTCCGAGGTTCGAACAACAGAACCATTTACCTCAAGGCGGTGCTCAAAGAAACGAGCACTGACCAACAGGTGGGTGTTTCAGAAACCAACAGACAGATCCCCCAGTTTCTTCCTGGTTCCGGTCTTTTTACTCCGGATCAGGTTCAGCCTTGGACGATCAATTTTGTCCAGAGTGGTAACTGGAACTGTCAGTTGGGGACGAGACAGTAACCATGGTGTGCTTGCGGGACCCAATTATGGGTCCCGCTTTTTTCTATCCAAAATGCTAAAATGCGGGTTATGGACAACCTCTCGAGAAGCCTCTTGGAAACCCGCTCTATCGCAGAGCGATTTCTCGAAACTCTGGAGAAGGGATCTCGTGCGGTAGTGGTTGCACTCCAAGGAGACTTGGGTGCTGGCAAGACCACCTTCTCCCAAGAGGTGGGGAAGATCTTGGGAGTGGGGGAGAACATGCATAGCCCCACATTTGTGATTATGAAAGTCTACGAGATAGATTGGAAAGGGTTCAAGAACCTCATCCACATCGACGCGTATCGTCTAGAGAAGGACACCGAACTTCTCCACCTCGGCTGGGAGGAGCTTATGAGTGAGCCAGAGAATCTCATCCTCATCGAGTGGCCAGAAAATGTTTCTAGTCTTATCCCAACTGATGCGAAGAGGATTTCCTTCAAACACGTCGACGAGAACACTCGTGAAATTAATTATGCCTAAGACCAAAGAAAATAAAAAAAAGAGACTCATCCTCCTCGACTCACACGCGATTATTCACCGCGCATATCATGCTTTGCCAGAGTTCTCCGCGTCCTCTACCGGTGAGCCGACGGGAGCTCTCTATGGACTAGTGGCGATGCTACTCAAGATCGTCCAAGAGTTGAAGCCGGACTATATCGTCGCAGGGTTCGATCTCTCGGGTCCTACGTACAGACACGAGGCTTATGATGCTTATAAGGCGGGGAGGAAGGAGAACGATGAGAACCTCACTCTCCAACTCGAGCGCTCACACGACGTCTTCGAAGCCTTCGGCATACCTGTCTACTCACACGCTGGTTTTGAAGCAGACGACATCATTGGCACGATCGTGCACAAGTTTAGTAAAGATAAAAATATGGAGATCGTTATCGCCTCTGGCGATATGGATACGATGCAACTCGTGGATGGGAAGAAGGTGCAGGTTTATACGCTGAAGAAGGGGCTGAACGACACCATTCTCTACGATGAGGAGAAGGTCTTGGAGCGTTTCGGCTTCCCACCAGAGAAGCTCATAGACTACAAGGGCCTACGCGGGGACCCTTCGGACAACATCATCGGGGTGAAGGGGATCGGGGAGAAGACTGCGACGAACCTCATCACCGCCTTCGGTACTGTGGAGCAGATTTATAAAGTGCTGAAGAAGAAGGGGGATGAGTGGAAGAAGGGTGGGATCACCGAGAGAGTAAGACAACTTCTCTTGGACAACGAAGAAGAAGCTCTCTTCTCCAAGACTCTTGCCACTATCCGCACCGATGCGCCGATAGACTTCAAACTTCCTAAGGAGTTCTCGGAGAACTTGGATATCAATAAAGTTCTAGAACTTTTCAAAACTTTGGGCTTCAGAACTTTGAGTGAGCGGGTTAAAAAGGTATTCTCGGACTCTGAGTCTGTACGAAAGTTGGATAAGGGCGAAAGCGGAAGAGATTTAGAAGTCGTGGGAGCCCCCGTAGAGAGGGTAAAGAACTCCACAATCTCTTTCGCTGAAGACCAGAAAGAAATACAAGAAATCTGCCTCGCCTTGTGGGTTATAGACTCGAACATTACCAACCCTACTCTCGAGGATGTCTACGACTTCACCAAGACAGAGGATATCAAGGAGGCTCGCAAGGTGCTTGAGGTAGAGTTAGACAAGAGGAAGGTGAGGAAGGTCTACGAGGAGATAGAGAAGCCTCTCATCGGGGTAGTAGAGCAGATGAATGCGCGTGGGGTGAAGGTGGACAAGAAGATGCTCGGTGAACTTTCTCAAACTTATCACAAGGAGTTGAGTAGACTCGAGAAGGAGATCTGGAAGGAAGCCGGAGAGGAGTTCAATGTAAACTCACCCAAGGTCCTGAGCGAGATCCTCTTTACCAAGATGGGTCTGGGTGAGAAGCGTCAGAAGAAGACCTCGACCGGGGCTCTCTCGACCAAGGAGTCAGAGCTCGAGAAGCTGAAGGACAAGCATGTCATCATCCAGAAGATTCTAGACTACCGTGAGCTCAATAAACTTCTCGGCACTTACATCGACACCATCCCGCTCCAACTCGACAAGCAGTCACGCCTGCACTCGACCTTTATCCTCTCAGGTGCTGCGACTGGGCGCATGGCAAGCAACAACCCCAACCTTCAGAACATCCCCAACAAGACTGAGCTCGGGCGTGCGATCCGCAAGGCCTTCGTCCCAGAGAAGGGTTACAAGCTTGTCGCTCTGGACTACTCGCAGATAGAGCTCCGTCTCGCTGCTATCCTCTCCGGAGACAAGAAGCTCACCGAGATCTTCCAGACTGGAGTCGATGTCCATGCAGGAGTTGCTTCCCGCGTCTTCAAGGTCCCGCAGAGTGAGGTGACTAAGGAGATGCGTATCAAGGCGAAGGCTATCAACTTCGGTATCCTCTACGGCATGGGCGTCTCTGCTCTGCAGAAAAATTTGCATACAGATAGGAAGGAGGCGCAGGAGTTCTACAACGAGTACTTCAACACCTTCGTCGAACTCGCGAAGTATATCGACCGGATCAAGGCAGAGACCGAGAGGAAGGGGTACACCGAGACTCTCTTCGGTAGACGTCGATACTTCACAGGGTTCAAGTCTCCACTCCCATTTATTCGTGCTTCTGCCGAGAGGATGGCGGTCAACGCGCCGATCCAAGGGACGCAGGCAGACATCATCAAGCTCGCGATGAAGGAGATTGCAGACTATATCGAGAAGAAGAAATATTCTGATGATGTCCGTATGATCCTCCAAGTGCACGACGAACTTGTCTTCGAAGTGAAGGAAGGTCTCGTCGACGAGGTGGTGAAAAAGGTTAAGGAAATAATGGAAGGCGTGCTCCCAGAGTCTGAGGCACACGGGGTGCCGATAGTGGCAGAGGCGAACGTGGGGGATAATTGGGGAGAGATGGAGAGAGTATGAATGAAGAAAATACAGAAGAATTTAATCTAGAGCCTGTCGAGATTCATCCGGAATCTTATGCTACCAACCTTTTTGGGGAAGTGATGGCTTCGCCAAAAGTAGAAGAGGAACTTATCGGACCGAAAGCTCGGGCAGAGTTCAACATCTTCGCCCTTACAGATGCGATCGGTGCGAGGAAGAAGCGTGATGCATGGGTGCTTTACCAGAAGGCTCTAGCGAGTGGGATGGTACCAGAGGAGATCTTCTGGAAACTGGTCTGGCAGGCGAAGACGATGCTCGTCGCAGAGAAGACGAAGACTGTGGCAGAGACCGATATGAAGCCGTATCCGTATCAGAAGGCAAAAGAGTTTCTAAGAAATTTTAAAGCGGGAGAAGTGGAGAAACTTTCCGAAGATTTAATGCTTGGTTACCACAATGCCCGTCGCGGAGAAGGGGAGGTAGAGTGTCTGGTGGAGAAGACTTTGCTCAGGCTCTAACCTCGACACTAAGGTATTTTTACGTTATATTTTCGATGTATTTTGCGTCCATAGCTCAGTCGGTAGAGCAGGTCCCTTTTAAGGACAAGGTCGTTGGTTCGATCCCAACTGGACGCACATTTTAAAGTGGGAGATCTATGGCGTAAGCGCCAGCGCCGGTGAGGAGGAGGGAGACAGAGATGATGAAGGTAAGGAGATAGAAGACGGCATCGCGCTTTAGGATGTCCTTGGCACGCCACTCAATGTAGAGTTCCGCACCTGTCGATAGGACGAAGAAGAGTGAGGCTACTTGTGTATATATACCAACGATGAGCATGAGACCACCTACTATCTGTAGGAGTGCATAGAAGGAGAGGATAAGGTCTGCGGGGTAGATACGTAGAGCTTCGAAGGAGGCGATCCATCTAGGTCTCTCTGAGCGGAACTTAAGTGCTCCGAGGTCGAGGAAGATGACACCGAGTACGAGTCGGAGGAGGAGTGGAGCCAAGAGAGCGTAGTTGAGCAAGTCTGGGAATGGGTTAAGCATGCTTTTATATTAACACGAAGAGGGTGATCCCTGTGGCTACGGAGACGTTGAGAGACTCCTTCTTGCCTCGCATGGGGATTTCGACCACTTCGTCGCTTTCTCTCAGAGCCACTTTAGAAACCCCGTCTACTTCGTTGCCGACTATGAGGGCGAACTTGTTCTTAGACTTAGCATCCTTTAGGTCCTTGGACTCGTGAGTGAGCTCTAGGGAGATGATCTGAAACTTCTCCTTTTGTAAATTGAGAATTGTTTCTTGTAAATTTTCTTGCTTCACGTATTCCCACGGCATTTCTTCTGCGCCTAGAGAGACCTTGGCGAAGTCCGCGCGCTTCCTACCGAAGCGGTCGAGTGGGGTAGGGGTGGTGCCGACACAGATGATCTTAGAAACCCCGAGCCCATCAGAGGTGCGGAAGATGGAGGCAGTGTTCTCGACGCTTCGGAGGTTTTCTAGGATAAGTACGCAGGTTTTCATATCTAAAATATTAAGCTTTTAAGCCATAAATCATACTTGACTTTTGCCTATAAATCGTGATATAATATAAAAGGATTGGAGGTGATGCATGACAATCTGGATTCTCCAGGTTCTCGTGTCAGTCATCTTCTTCGCTAACAAGCTCCTTGTCTTGGTCGGGAGGAAGTCGGGGTGGGCACTCGGGGCTGTCGCAGCGACGCTTGGAGTGTTCTACTTCTACCTGATTCACCTCAACATCTACGTGGCGCTCGAGGCTGGTCTCATCATCCTCATGTGCTACGGGTTCATCGGTTCCAAGAAGAACCCGCGCGTGGACAAGTGGATTAGACTGATGACCACTACGGCAATGCTCCTCTTGGCGATCGTTGCCTTCGGAGGAATGCTCACTGTGGTGGAACTCATCAGTTCCTCATGCCTTCTCTGGGGTACTTACCTTCTGACCCAAGGAAAGGCAAGGCAAGGGTGGTTTGTCTCGGTGGCGGCACATTCGCTCGCAGCGTATCTGGGTTATGAGAGAGGTCAGCAGATCTTTCTTGATTTCCAGGTTGCATCGGCGATGGTGTCGTTCGTCGGGGCGACGACGAAGAAGTGACGACAAGCGCACGACCTATATGGTACGGCGCTTTTTTTTTACCAATAAATTTCTACTGTATTTGACTTCTGGTACGCATTTCTTTAATTTAGCGAAAGGAGGGGAGTGGATGCGCTACAGTTACACGATTTTCCGTCCGACCAGTGGGGAAGTGCACTTGGAAGCAGAGGAGAAAGAAGTACGGGAGAAGAAGGAGCGGTACGTCGCCATCCGGAAGTGCAAGGAGGGGATCGGCTTTATTTCGCGAGATAACACGTCCCGTGGGGCTAGAGTCTTCTTCCGAGCTGAGAGTCTCGATGACGAGATGGTCCTGACCATCCTCGCTCAGCTCTTGGGGTGCCATCGGTTCGACATCTTGCTCAAGGAACCTAGCGCTCAGCGCAGAGGATTGTACTACTAGCGAAGGGTGGTGAAGAAGGGCTGTCTGCTCTCCTTCACCACCTTTTTATTTAAACAACTTTTGATGCACTGGGCAGAAGTGGGCACTACGAGCACCTATTCTCATCTTCTCAAGAAGACCAGAACAACCTCTTTTGGTGCAGAGAGTTTTATGTTTGAGATACGCGCGGTGGTGGTCTTGGAAGCGACCCTTCTTACCCTCGATATTTTTGTAATCACTCATCGAGTCTCCACCGAAGTCGATCCCTTTCTTCAGAGTCTCCTTCATCGCTTTAAACATTTCCCTTAAGTTCTTCTCTGGAATCTTGGCAGGGAGTGAGAGGGGATGCACATCAGCTCTCCAGAGGATCTCGTCCGAGTAGATGTTGCCTATACCTGCGATGATATACGGGTCCATGAGGACTTGTTTGATCTTGCCTCTGGGTTTCTTCATCAGTTGAGATTTGAAAAGTGGAAATTGGAAATTTTTTTCCAACGGTTCTGGTCCAAGATCCTTTAGATGCTTCGAATCATAGATAGTCTCTGTGGGGTGCACAGTGATCTTGGCGAACTTTCTCATATCAGATAGGACGAGGAGTTTGCCATTGTCGAGAGAGAAGGTGAGCCTTACGAACTCTGCGTCAGCGGGAGGATTATAGAAATAGTACCCCGTCATCTTCATGTGGGTGAGGATGGTCTGACCGTGAGAGAGGTGGATCAGGATGTTCTTGGCACGGCGTTCTGCCTTGAGAATCTTCTGCCCGACTACAAGCTTCTTAAACTTTTTGAAAAATTCTGGGTTCTTGATCTCGTCCTTACCCTTGTAGTAAGGACTCTTGTAAGTAGTGGAGACGCTTATAATAGTACGACCTTTGACCGTGCGGTTGAGACCGTCGACAGTGGTTTGGACTTCTGGTAGCTCAGGCATTCTGAGATAATACTCTCAAAGCTTGTTTGACTCTATCACTTGCTCCCACTATATCCTTCGAGACCTTTTTCAGAGCTTCGCGCGCATCGCGTTCGTTGTAGCCTAGAGAGACGAGGGCCTCGAGAGCATCACCTTCGTGCTTGCCATCGACGCCGATATCTTCTGAGCTTACTTTGAGCTTGTCCTTGAGTTCGAGGACGATCTTCTCTGCGTTCTTCTTACCAATACCAGAGACGCGGGTGAGGTAGGAGGTGTCTCCTGTGGCGACAGCTTGGCGGAGGGTGGCAGGGGAGGCGACGTTTAAGATCCCGAGAGCGGTCTTGGGTCCGATACCAGAGATAGTGATGAGAAGTTGGAAGAGTTCCAAGGTCTCTCTGTCTAGGAAGCCGAAGAGGTCGAGAGAAGTCTCTCGGACAGCCAAGTAGGTCCAGAGAAAGATGTTCTGAGAGGGGATGGCTTCCAGAGCCACGTCGGTAGGCACAGCCAACTTGTACCCAACACCCGAGACGTCTACGACTATGGAGTTGAGGTCCTTGTGTCGGACAGTGCCAGATAG
>CAYFZH010000006.1:0-35352 GCA_964347785.1 uncultured Candidatus Saccharibacteria bacterium | reverse complement strand
GATTATTTCTATAATAGAAAAAGGAGAGAAGCATTTACCAATCAAGGTGTGAACTTCTCTCCTTTTGTATTTCTGAAAGGACTACGCGATCTTCTTCGGTGCCTCAAGCGCATCGAAGCGCTTGCGCCAGCCGGCGATGGCTCTGCTCTCCCTCTTGAGCAGGTGTTCCAGGTGGTTGAACACCTTGAGCACCTGCTTGTGGGTCACATCGCAATCCTGGTACATGTCGAGAATCCTGCGCAACGACGCGGCTGTTCTGTTGCCGTTGCCACGGAAACGCATCGAGAATTCACGTTCGAGTTCATCGATGCCGCTTTTCGACTTCCGCTTGCTCGTTGGCGAGAGGATTGCTTTGAGATCCTTCTCATCGACGTTGTACTGGGCTGCCGCTGTCTGGACGTTCAGACCCCCTTCAGCCACCGCGGTGGCAGCTTTCGCGAGTTGAGCGCGATGCATCCGACTCTCGACGTCCTTCAGATACTTCCGGACGAGCGAGCCCGGCAACATCGGCAGGGTGTCTACGAGCTGTCTCTTCGGCACGCCACGATTCAGGAGTTCCCTGATGACGTGTTCGAAGTCGGCCTTCGAGGGAGGCATCGAACCACCCATGTTGCACTTGAGTGCGAAGGCGACGAGTTCGACATCGCTGTCGGATTCGACGATCTTGCACCGGATTTCCTTCTTGCCTGCGGCGTTGTGCCCGTGAAGGCGGTGGCGCCCATCAATCACCTTGTTGTCGCGTGTGATGTAGATAGGATCCATTTCCACACCCGACTCGATGAGCTCGGCGAGCTGAAAGGCCCAGTCCGAATCGAGTTGAGTGCGAACGTAGAAGTCTTCCGTGAGATCTTCGATGAGGCGGACTACCGACCTGTCGCTGATCTGAATACTGCTCATGGCTGTGTTCTCCTCCGCTCTGGGCGGATTGCTGGTTGCTGGTTGCTGTTGTCGACGTCTTCTGGCCTGAGAAATCTTGCGGACATGGCGCGCCATCCGGCGCTTTTCTTCTGGAAATCTTCGAGCATCACTTCTGATCCCGCTTCCGGCAGTCTTTTCTCCTGCCAGACATCTGGCGTGAGAGAGAAAGTTACCGAACCAAGACTAGCGTCCTTGGCGACTGCATACGGTCCGTGTCTGCCATTTGGTACGATCTTCTGTACCACCCGGCGCAATATTTCACCCATGGAACCTCCTTAGCTCGGCTTTACGAGCTTGGCGCTGAGTGTTGAAAGATGAGATGAGAGCCGAAGGACAGTGCTGCTTGAGTTGCGAAGTGCAGCCCAATCAGCATCAGTGAGATCCAGTAGGACGCCGCTGTCGAGCATCTTGAGCAGACCCTCCATGATGTCAACCGCCCCGTCTCTGAGGTAGTCAGGAGGTTTGGTAGTCGCTGGCATTGCTACCTTTGATTCAACAACCCCTATGCTCTGAGTCTCCCGAGCTCTTGAGAAGTTAAGACGAAACCGCTTCCCGGCTTCTTCTACAGCTTCGTCGAGCTTATCTTTGCGTGCCTGCCACAAATCCCACATCTTCCGTTCCCGGTCCTTTGAGAGACCGGTATCACCCCGAAGGGCTCGATAAAGTTCTGAAATTTGCGTGTACCCAAGCATCTCGGTGGCGTCCTTACTTGTGAGGACGCCAAAACCAATCAACAGGGTAAAGTTCTTGCACCTGATTGCCATCCCCTCGAGCTCGATGACCTTGTAGCCATTGAGATCGAGAAAGCAGAGCAATTTGTAGTACTGCTCACCTCGTGGCATGTGATCCGAGCGGAATAGCCAACCGTCTATTGAGGGTATATTGACCCCGCAGAATTCTGCGATAAGTCGCTTTCCCTCTACTGACAATTTGCTTCCTTTCGGATAAGCCTCGAGAAATCGAGCCGATAGGTGCCTCATGCACTGTTCGACGTGTCCTCGAAATCCATCAATCACACGTGGTCTCCTTTCAATGAACAAGGTGGTGCAGGGAATCTGACCACCGAAACCAGCGAGGACTCTATCATATTTAAACATTATGTCAAGCTGTTAGAAAACAACCTCTATACATTGTTTGGTATCTAAATATTGTGCGCAGATGTTGGTGGTGCCGGGGTGCAATGCGCTCATAATCCCAGTATCTGGATGGATAGAGATAATCGATGGATTACTGGAGTACCAGAATATGAGTGTAAGAATCAGTGCCCATTTCATAGACACATTATATATCGATAGTGGCTTTCTTGGCGTTGCTTTGGATGAATGACTTGCGAGATGGGACGTCGGTACCCATGAGGATGTCGAAGATGCGGTCGGCTTCGCGAGCGTCGTCTACTGCGACTTGCTTCAAGACACGCCTGCTTGGGTCCATGGTGGTCTCCCAGAGCTCGTCTGAGTTCATCTCTCCGAGACCTTTGTAGCGTTGGATGTCTGTGGGGTCATTGATCTTCTCCTTCTCTGTATCTGAGTATGCATAGAAGACTTCCTTCCCTCTCTTGATCTTGTATAGAGGTGGTTGAGCGATGTAGACATGTCCGGCATCGATAAGAGGTCTAAAGAATCGGTAAATAAGGGTCAAAAGAAGTGTGCGTATGTGTGCACCGTCGACGTCGGCATCTGTCGCAATGATGATCTTGTGGTAGCGAAGCTTGGTGATGTCGAAGGTGTCTCCGATGGCTGTACCTAGAGCGACGACGAAGTTCTTAATCTGCTCTGAAGCCAGCATACGGTCGAGACGCGCACGCTCGATGTTTAGGATCTTGCCTCTCAGAGGTAGGATGGCTTGGATACGTCTGTCGCGACCCATCTTGGCTGTACCACCTGCAGAGTCTCCCTCTACGATAAAGATCTCAGACTCTTCTGCTGAGCGACTCTGGCAGTCTGCAAGCTTGCCGGGGAGTGTCATGCCCTCGAGAGCACCCTTGCGTAGGACGGAGTCCTTGGCAGCCTTGGCAGCCTTTCTCGCCTTGAGAGCGAGGGAGGCCTTCTGGATCATCGACTTGGCATCGTCTGGGTTCTCTTCGAGGAAGGTGGCGAAGGCGTCGCCGAAGACGGTGGTCACCATGGCTTGTGCCTCGACCGAGCCGAGCTTCGCCTTGGTCTGACCTTCGAACTGGATCTCTCCGAGCTTGATAGAGATGACGGCGGTGAGACCCTCGAGTACGTCGTCTCCGGTGAAGTTGTCTTCCTTGTCGCTCACGAGGTTGTTCTTCCTAGCGTAGTTGTTGAGGGTACGAGTGAGAGTAGTCTTGAAGCCGGTGATGTGAGTACCACCTTCGGCGGTATAAATGTTGTTGGCGAAGGGTAGGATACGAGAAGTGATGTCGTCTACGTACTGGAGAGCGATCTCGACTATCTCGTAGTCGTTGTCACTTGCCTTCCTCTCTGTATAGAAAATGTTTCTGTGGACCGGCTTCAGGTGCTCGTTCTCGAAGCGGACGAGTGAGACCAACCCTCCCTCGAAGTAGAAGGACATAGATGGAGCATTGAGCCCAAGTTCTCGGAGGTAGAAGACTTCTGTGTCAGAGACCTTCTCCAGTGCGCGAGCGTCTATGACGCTGATACGGAGACCCTTCACAAGGTAAGCCTGCTGACGCATGTGAGTGACTACACGCTCGAACTTGAAGTCGGTATCTGGGAAGATGCTCTGGTCTGGTTGGAAGGTGATGATGGTCCCACGGTTCTTGGTGGTGCCCACTTTCTTGACGGCTGACTTCTTCTTGCCTTGAGAGTATTCCTGCACGTGGATACCACCGTCTCTGTGAACTTCTGCGCGACAATATATCGAGAGGGCGTTGACCACCGAGGCACCGACACCGTGGAGACCTCCTGAGACCTTGTAGCCTTCCCCACCGAACTTGCCTCCAGCGTGGAGGGTGGTCATGATGGTCTCGAGTGCAGAGACCTTGGTCTGCTTGTGGACGTCGACTGGGATACCGCGACCATTGTCTACCACGCGGACGCGGTTGTTGGGCAGGAGAGCAATCTCGATGTCATTGGCAAAGCCTCCCATCGCTTCATCGCGGGAGTTGTCGAAGATCTCGGTGATGAGGTGGTGGAGACCATCGGGACCAGTGGTGCCGATGTACATACCGGGACGCTTGCGGACCGGCTCAAGACCTTCTAGGACGGTAATACTGTCAGCACCGTAGTTGGATTTCTTCTCTTCTTTTGCCATGTTTTGTACACACTATTTTAGCATAAAACAGGCTTCAAAGAAACCCCTTTTTGCCCTAGATTCTGCGGATAGAAGCTCCGAATTCTGCTTCTGTTCTCTCCTCGAGTTGGGCATGAACAGTGTTTACCTCCTCGCTGGTGAGAGTCTTGTCTAAGTGTCTATAAGTGATCCGGAAGGTGTAAGAAACCTTGTCACTACCGAACTTCTCTGCGTTCTCGTATTTGTCTATGAGTTCGACATGCTCGACCATTTCTCCCCCTACTTCTCGGATCAGGTCGAAGTAGTCGTTGGGAATGAAGCTTATCGGCACGACGAAGGAGATGTCTCGCAAAGCTGGGGGGAACTTCGAAACCTCTTTGAAGTGGTGACCGAGAGTGAGTTGAGACTTCACTCTCTCATCCTCTGACCAGAGGAGACGGATGTCGGGCAGGTCCATAGAGGCGATAGCCAGTCGTTCGAGACCGAAGCCGAATGCCCAGCCGTGGTAACCCTCTAGACCGAAGTTCTTGAGCACAGTCTTCCTCGGCATACCGGAGCCGAGCATCTCTATCCACTGACCGTTGATAAACGCCTCCATCTCGAAGGATGGGTCAGTGTATGGGAAGTTGTGATCGTAGAAGCGGAACTCGACATCGTTGCCGAAGATGCTTCGAGCAATCTCGGACAAAGTATTCTTCAAATCATCTGGAGTCACTGTCTGCTTGTCGTCAGGCACTAGGTAAAGTCCTCCCATCTGGTGGAAGACGTTCATATGACGGTTGTCTATCTCGTCCTTCCTGTAGACCTTGCCGTGACAGATGGCGCCGAAGGCTTCTTTCTTCGCAATTTTCTCCTTGATACTTGGGTGGTTGAGATAGTAGTACCAGAAGACGGTGTCGTGTGTGCGGAGGACATTGGTCTCATCTACGTAGTAGGTGTCAGACTTGCTCCGAGCGGGGTGACCCTCAGGCATGTTGAAGAGGTCGAAGAGGATAGGTACAGGGATGATCTCTGGGATCTCGATGACATCGAAGTCTGCTAGGGAGCTGACCTTGAGAGTCCTGTCCACAATCTCCTTGAGAGGGCTTCCTTCTGTGCGAGAGAGGTCTGGGAGGGCGAGGAAGCGCTTGAGACGCTCGGCTTCGCTGTCTGTACGAGTTTCTAGGTGTTTCTTGAGGTTTTGTTCTTCTGCCGTGTCTATCTTGATTTGCATAGGGCAAATTATACCCTGTACCCCAACAAGTTGGCTACGGGGCAGGCTCGCTATTGAAAATATATCGATTTTGATTTATAATACATAGAAATTGCCCATGTTGGACATCCACGCCACTATCTTGTATTGCACCCTGTTTCTCTCACTCTTCTTCGAGGTTTTTCTCCTTATTACTTACTTCGAGGTGCGGGGTCAGATCAAGTTGGAGGATGAGATGGTGAAGTCGCATAGAGACTTCTTCCCAAGCGTCTCTGTGATCGTGCCGGTGTGGAACGAGGAGAAGACTCTCTTGGGCACAGTAGAATCTCTCTTGAACCTAGACTATCCCAAGGACAAGTTGTCTATCATCCTCGTAGACGATGGCTCGACCGACAACACTTGGGATGTGATCTCCAAGTTCAAGGATCACTCGCAATTTAGTATTTATAAGAAGGAGAACGGGGGCAAGCATACTGCGGTCAACTTCGCTCTAGAGAGAGTGACTACTGATCTTGTGGGTTGTCTCGATGCAGACTCTTATGTTACCCCTGAGGCGCTCAAGAAGATTATCCCTTACTTCGACGACAGCTCTGTCATGGCGGTCACACCCTCGATCAAGGTCCACGAGCCGAAGAATATATTGCAGTATATCCAGAGGACGGAGTACAGTTGGTCAATCTTTCTCCGTCGCATGCTTTCCTCTCTTGGTGCCCTCTACGTGACTCCCGGACCCTTCTCTATCTTCCGCAAGGAGGTCTTCTCTAACCTTGGACTATACAAGTACGCTCACATGACTGAGGACATGGAGATGGCGATGCGTATGCAGAAGAACCACTACAAGATAGTGAACTCTCACGGTGCCCACGTCTACACTGTCACTCCCGATACTCTGAAGAGTCTGGTCAAGCAGAGGGCTCGTTGGTCATACGGCTTCCTGAACAACGCGATAGACTATCGGGAAATCTTCTTCAATAAAAAGTACGGTAACTTCGGGATGTTTATCATGCCTATTGCCACTATCTCTCTCATCACCTCGTTTGTCATGGTGGGCAACATCATCTGGGGCTGGGTAAACAAGCTCTTCGAAGTCTCTAGGAGGATCCAAGCTATCGGTCTCAGTTGGGAGTTCTCTATGCCTACCTTCGACTGGTACTTCATCAACACTGGTGTGCTCTCGTTTATCATTGCAGTGGCTATGGCACTCACCTTCTATATCCTCTTCCTCTCCCTAAGGCTTGCCGATGGTAAGTTCAAGTTCGACAGGGGTATCGTCTACTACCTCTTCCTATACGCCTTTATGGCCCCTCTGTGGCTGGCTAGAGCCCTATTTGACACAGTGTTTAAGAGAAAGGTATCTTGGAGATAATGTTTGATTCAAAGAAGTACATCCTCACGTTCCTGATCACTGCGCTTATCTTCGGCACAGCGATCTTTGTGAGCTCCGCTCTCTCGAACAAGAAGCTTGAGGATGTGAGAAGTGTCGAGAGTCGCGTGGCCCTAGACATCCTCTCTTCTGAGACTCAGTTTGCCCTACTCTCAGAGACGTCTTGCCGTGATATCGGTCCCGGCTTCCTTTCTCAAGAGCTCGGTCCTCTAGGCGAGAAGCTGACCTACGCAGAGAACCAGACCACCTTCAACGAGGAGGATCTCGACTCTCTCAAGCGCTCTTACTTCCTCCTTGAGATCAAGGATTACCTCCTAATGAAGCAGTTGTCTCAGAAGTGCAATATCAAACCGACCTTTATCCTCTACTTCTACACAGCCAAGGACGAGTGCGAGGAGTGTGAGAAGATGGGCTTCGTTCTTACTGCTCTCCGCGACAAGTATCCTGAGCTCCGAGTGTACTCCTTCGACTATACTTACGACCTAGGAGCCATCAAGACTCTCACCAATATCTATAAAATCAGACCAGAACTTCCGGCTGTGATTGTAAACGGGGTGCCTTACTACGGCTTCAAGTCTGTAGAAGAGTTCGAGAGAGATATCCCTTCTCTTAAGTATATGAAGACTGCCTCAAGCACTTCCTCCAAGAACTAATCTAAGGATTATTTTGGAGCCGCCTCCCAGATTTGAACTGGGGACCTTCACTTTACAAAAGTGTTGCTCTACCAACTGAGCTAAGGCGGCTTATTTTGACTTCGGCGACAATCAATATATCACACTAATCTATCTCGACCACCTTGATCTTCTTCTTGCGAGGAGCACGTTTCTTGGGAGCTTCTGCGACTTCTGGCGCTGTCTCAGTCTTCTGAGCCTCTGGGACGAAGGTTACTATGTATGTCCCCTCCTTTGTCTCTAGGGCATCTGACTCGAGAGACTCGTTGATCTCACCTCCCCCCTTCTCTATCTCAGAGATACTCTTGAAGAACTCTGAGATACCGTCTGACTTCTTGAGAAGTTTGGCGTCTCTCATATTGTTTACATGAGTCTTGAGCTTGTCTTGGGTATAAGACAGGGTCTTGTTGGCGAGACTCTTGGCACGCATAGGGAGTTGTTTGGTCACGATGATGATCACCTTGTCCTTGCCTATGGAGTAAGTGTGGAGAGCCTTGTGGTGGTAGTCTCTAAACCTCTCATCTCCTTTTGAAATAGCATTAAGGATAAGAGTCATAGGACTCTTACGTCTTTGCTCCTCGAACCTTTTGGCTAGAGTGATGCTCGCTATCGCCACACCTGAGATGACGAAGAGAGAGAAGGTTATCATGTGGTCTTAGTTTATCGAGAACCGGGTGAACTGACCGATCTCGGTGCGCTCACCGAACTTCTGAACGGTGTTGTTGATTATATCACCTATTGATTCACCAGAACCCTTGATGTAAGGCTGACCGAGAAGCTCTCCTACGTCTACAGGCTTCATTGCAGCGATGTGCATGGCGATATCACGGGCAGTAGACTTGAACTCAGGGTTCTTGGCGACGAAGTCGGTCTCACAGAGAAGCTCGACCATGGCACCTACAGTGTCTCCAGAGTGGATATACGCTGCGACAGCGCCTGCACCGAGGGTGCGGTCAGACTTCTTTGAAGCGATCTCTGCACCCTTCTCCTTCAAGATGGCTATGGCCTTCGCCTTATCTCCTTCTGCTTGTTCGAGCGCCTTCTGGCACTGCATGATAGAAAGACCCGTTTCTTCTCTAAGCGCTTTGATTTGTTCTGTTGTTATCATTTTCTTCTTTACCTTTCTTATAAGCTTTGACGACCTCGGATAGGATGAGGTCGATGGTCTGACGTGAAGCGTCGTTGCCGGGGATGGCGTAGTCGACCTGATAGAGGTTGGAGTCTGAACCAGCGAGAGCGACAACTGGGATCTTCATAGTCTTGGCTTCCTTCACTGCGATGTGCTCCTTCTTGGGGTCGATGACGACGAGAAACTTAGGGAGGAACTTGAGGTTCGAAAGTCCGCCGAAGTAAAGTTGGAGCTTGGCAATCTCGCGGTCGATAAGGAGACGCTCCTTCTTGGTGTACTTGGCAAGCTCTCCTCTCTCACGCTGGGTGGTGAGTTCCTCGAGACGAGCAATACGCTTCTTGATCTCGGGGAAGTTGGTCAGAGTACCACCTATCCAGCGTCCTGGGACATAAGGAGCATCAAGCTCCTTGCCTGATCTTATGACTGCTTCGCGGGCTTCTGACTTGCCACCCACGAAGAGCCCGAGAGCTCCTTCCTGACCCTTCAAGCTTATAAACTCGAGAGCCTTACCAAGCTCCTTGGAAGTCTTCTCAAGATCGAAGATCTCGATCTTGTTCTTGGTACCGAAAATAAACGGTTTAGCCGATGGGTGTCTACGACTCTTGACGAAGCCGAAGTGAGCGCCGACTGAGAACAGGGCGTCTATGATGTTTGAATCTTTGTTTTCTTTTGACATGTGTTAGTTTTGCCATCCCGCCTTGGCGGGACAGATCCGGGTCAGGGACCTTGTGCTTTTGGTTATATTAATGGGCGACCGTACCCGTAAAAGCTGTAAGACTATAGCAGAAATACCCTTTTTAGACAAGATTAGACCCGCCTGGTTAGGGCGGGTCTATATGTATCCGGATTAGGTTTTCGGGAAATTTGCCTGTTGCCAGATAAATTCCACAGTGATGCCGAAGGCTTGAGCGATCTCTTGGCGGTGTTCCTGAGAGAGAATCCGATAGTCAAAGACACCGAAATCAACACTCTTGCCATGGAACATAGCCCGGTAAACCTTCCCATCTCTCACCCAGAAGTCGATCATTCCTCCTGAGAGTTTGATCTCCTCTGTTTCGCGGTTGAGATAAATGCTCTTGTGAAGGTAGCGACCATCGTCTGTATCTACCCAGACCCACCCGATATAGAGAGTAAACTCATCAGGTGTTCGGTGTTCGTGGACAACCACGAACTTTGCCTTGACGATGCCTTCCCTGGTACCACTTCCAAAGAGTCTCTGGATTGTGTTGGTAACTGCTTCTTCTTGTGGGACTCTGAGTCCTGGTGCGAACATAATTTTGACCAAGTGCTTCTCCTTGTCTAGGGTGCGTATTTTTCTTCGCCTACCTTACAATTTATGTATATAAAGTCAAATAAACAGAGAGTATCTTCCTACTGCATATTGGTCTATAAAAGTTTCTTGGTATCTAGAGTGTCGCGATAGTTTCTCTGCTTGTTCCGGTTCATGTTCTAGGAAGAGCACTCCTCCGGTGTTCAGATATTGGGTAAACTCCCTTAGTATCTTTTCTACAATCTCGGTCCCCTCTCTACCCCCATCTAGTGCCAGATGTGGTTCGTGTTCGAGAACGTTCTCGTCAGACCTCTTCAGACTCATATCTATATAAGGTGGGTTTGAGAGGATGAAGTCGTACTTTCCCTCTACCTTCTCGAACAAGTCGCCATCCCAGATCCTTGTTCTGCTTAGATCTATACTGTTCTCGAGCAAATTCTTCCTAATAGTCTCATGGTGTCTGGTATCTATCTCTACGAAGTCTACTTGGGCACTTGGTATCTCATAAGCTACTGCTACTCCGATACATCCAGAGCCAGCACAGAGGTCTAGGACTCTTGGCTTCTCTATACCCGACTGCTTAATCTTATGTATAACCTCGTTGACCCAGTACTCAGTCTCTGTGCGAGGGATGAGAGGGTTGCTGTCCAAGTAGATCTTAGTATGTATAAATGGCACCCAACCGATCTTGTAGGCTTCTGGGACTTCTGTATTAGTCATCGGAGTCTTCCCCACCAGAGACTGCTTCTGGGTTCTCTAGAGCCTCGAGGATCTTGTCGACATTACCCGCCATGAAGCCCTCGATGTCGTGGATAGACATCTTGACCCTATGATCTGTGACGCGGTTCTGAGGGAAGTTATAAGTGCGAATCTTCTCTGAGCGGTCTCCGGTACCGATCTGAGACTTCCTATCGGCAGAGTACTTGGCGGACTCCTCTTCCTCCTTCTTCGCCTCGAGCTTGGCAGCGAGGATAGACATCGCCTTCTCACGGTTCTTGAGCTGACTTCTCTCGGAGGTGCACTTGACCTCGATCCCAGTAGCCTTGTGGATGATACGTACTGCGGTCTCGACCTTGTTCACATTCTGACCACCAGCTCCACCAGAGCGGAAGGTCTCGATCTCGATGTCTGCGGGCTTGATCTCTATAGCTGTCTTCTTGCGTATAGGAAGGATGGCGACTGAGGCGGTAGAAGTATGGACTCGGCCCATTTTCTCTGTCTCTGGGACACGCTGGATACGGTGGACTCCAGTCTCGTAGCGGAGCAACTTGTAACAGTTGATACCGCGGATCTCGAAGACCGCTTCCTTGTACCCACCGATAGCTGTCTCGGAGGAAGAGATCTTGACCATCCCCCACCCCACCTTCTGGGCATAGAGGGAGTACATCTCGGCAAGCTCCTTGGCAAAGAGGGCTGCCTCGTCTCCTCCGGCACCGGCGCGGACCTCGAGGATGATCTCGTTGGGGAACTCTTCTTCCTTCTTCTCTACCTCTGATATTTCCTCCATCTGCTTCCAGATCTCTGTCTTCTGAAGTTCGATGTTCTTGAGTTCTTCTTCGGACAAGGACTTCATCGATTCGTCTAAGGCGAGAGTTTGGAGTTCCTCTTCCTCCTTGAGTAGACGCACATAAGACTCCGCAAGGTAAGCGGTCCTAGGGTTGTCCTTATATTTTTCTAGTTCTGAGTCCAAAGTCTAAAGTGCCTTCTTGGCCTTCGGCTTGGTTGTAGTAGCTTTCTGTTGTCTCTGCTTGAAGCGTTCGACGCGTCCGGCTGTGTCGAGAGTCTTCTCCTGACCAGTGTAGAAAGGGTGGGTAGCAGAAGAGATTTCTACGCGATAGATAGGATACTCCTTCTTGTCCTTGGCATAGACGGCGGTCTCGGTGGTCTTGACGGTAGAAGGTATGAGGAACTCAGTCCCGTCGGAGCTGTCGACGAAGAGTACTGGGCGATATGTGTCTGGGTGAATATCCTTTTTCATTGCCGGTCTAGAATATCAGAAATTATATGTTTTGCAAAGGGTCGATCATGGTGAGTTGGATGTTGGAGGCTCTACTCATCACTTGGTTGCCGTAAGCAGCGATATGTTTGGCGGAGCTACAAACTCTACCTGAATAGTACTTACAGGCAGCGTTTCTCTCTGCCTCGTAAGATTGAGACGAAGCCCCGTTGCCTTGGAGGAGGATGGCTGACGCCATGATGGCGTCAGCTGGGTTCCAAGGGTCTGGTGTCTCCTTGCCGACCGCTGCTCCGATCTTCTTGGCGATAAGGTTCCAAGTAGATGGGATAAATTGTGTTGGTCCCATGGCTCCCCCGTATCCCGCAATCCCAGCTACAGGGCAAGAAACTCTGGTGCTGAGAGGATCTCTACCTAGAGAGCTTAAGATTGTCTGCAGGATGGGTAAGTCTCTAGTGGGGTGGATACCATTTTTCCAAATAGTTCCAGAAGTAACACTCTTGGTCTGACCGGTCGAGAGGTCGGTGATCACACAGCGACCCACGTTTGCCCCGAGGTTTGACTCCTGCTGGAGGATGCCGAGGATGAGAGCGGCTCTGACACCAGTTTTCGCCTCTGCGACCTCTGCATATTGGAGTGCGGTGCCGAAGGGTATCGCACCAGCGTCAACTAGAGGGAAGAGGATGGCACGGATCTTGGCAGCCTTGGCTTGTCTGTCGGCGAGCACCTGAGCGTATGTCTTCTCCTTCGTCTGGCTCTGAGCAAGGAGAGTTTTCTTCTCGGCGTTTGCTACCTCGACCTGCTTCTTGGCTATCTCTATCTGAGCCTTGGCAGCGTTTTCTGCCTCACGCTTCTTATCTAGAGTAGCCTTCTCTGATTCGGTCAGAGCCTTGTTCTCTCCAAGTTCGCTCAAGAGATCGTCGAGAGCATCTTGAGTAGAAGCATAGGCGTCTATGTCGCCGAAGAATTCTGAGAAGTCCTTGTTCGAGAGAATAGTCTCGACTAGAGAGTAGGAGCTGATGTTGTTGGTCTTCCTCAAGATATCGGCGATAGCTTCCTTACCCTTGCTAATACGTCTACTGAGAGTACTGATCTGAGACTGTTTGACAGCGATATCTTGAGAAAGAAGTGAGATTTGTTTGTTCTTCGCCTTGATATTGGCTTGAGCGGAGTTGATCTTGGCAGTTAGAGAGGTGACGTCGTTGGCATAGGAAGCACTCTCGCGCTTGGTCTTGTCCAAGGTGTCTTGCCACTGGGCGATCTCCTTGTTGCACGCGTCTAGATCAGCCTCAAGCTGGGCGCGACTCTTACCCGAGGTGTCGTTGGTACAAGCAGATTGGGCGTAGGCAGGAGTAGGAAGTAGGAAGGAGGAGGTAAGAGAAAAAGCAATAAAATATAAGAACAATTTTTGCATATATGGTCTCCTATCTGCCTAATGGCAGTGGGAAATTATTTGGACTCGGATTCCTGAGTTGGAGCTTCGCCTTCGGCAGACTCTTCCTTGCCCTTCTTCTCTACTTCGATAGCTGAGAGATCAACAGGAGCTGTGTCTTCCTCCTTCTCCTCTCGAGGAGCAGAAACGAGAGCGATAACTTCCTCAGCCTCGACCTTGAGCTCGACGCCGGTGGGTAGAGAGAGGTCCTTGGCGAGGATCTGGTCGCCGAAGGTCTTGAGAGTAGAGATATCTACCTCGATCCTGTGAGGGAGATCCTTGGGCATAGCCTCGATCTCGAGCTCGTGGACAACTTGTACCAGAGTCCCTCCAAGGTCCTTGACTGCAGGAGAAACTCCGATGAACTCGAGTGGGACGGCAACCTCGACCTTGTGTCCCTTCTCGAAGACGTAGAAATCGGCGTGGCGAGGCACACCAGAGACTGGGTCTAGGTCGACATCGTGGATCAAACTTTCTTTCTCCCCTTCTGGGGTATTGAGTGTAACAACGGATGACTCTCCTGCTTCCTTCCAGACCTTGAGGAAGTCGATCTGGCGGATAGAAATAGGAGTAGATGCTTCCTTCTTGCCGTAGAAGACTGCAGGAATGTTGCCGGCCTTGCGGACCGCTTGTGGTTCTGTATTTAAATCTCTGAGTTCTGCCTTTAAGGTAAGCATAGGGGGTATTCTAGCAGATTTTGGATAAAAGAAAAGAGCGGCCTGTCTCACGACAGTCCGCCCAGTTGGGAGGTTGAGCTTCTTTTGCTAGGCCATGCTCTGTGGTCGCCACCACTCAGCCCCATTGCACCAGAGTCCTCCACTCTGATGACTTAGTCACTCACGCATTTGTACAGTACCCTTTCTGGGCTACATCGTTTCGAGCGAGTAGCACCGGTTATTGGTGGAGAGTGCGGGTGCCTCTCGGCTTAACCGCACTCAGTTGATTACGCCGCGACCGCCGGCTGGAACTCACGCTCCGACGTATACGAACGCCGGAGGAGCTTCAGCAGACGCTCGCGCATCTTGATGAGAGGGTTGAGAAACTTTCCCCTCTCGTCGCGAGCCCGCGTCTTCACGTCGCTCTGGGCGATCGTGATGACGAGAAACTGCTTCGAGAGATGCCGGAGCTTCGCGCCCTTGCGCTGCTCCACCATCATCTTGCAGCCGAGGCGCTCGTGGCGCCGACGCAGACGTGCGGACTTCGAGATCATGTCAGACTCCTCTGGAAGTGGGGCTTGAAACCCCTAGTTCTTCTTCTCGGCGCCGGCGGCCTTGTAGATCTGGCAGGCAGCGGTCTTCTGATTCGGGATCATGTAGACGACCCCGTTGACGGTGATGAAGCGGCTCATGTGTGTCTCCTCGAGTTGGTTCGTATGGTCGCCTGACCGTACGCCGACTCTCCTGCATTAACCTTAGCACACTATACAATATATGTCAAGCACATTATATATAAACATTGTCAATCTATTCAAAATATGGCTTAGAATAAGGAGTTCTAGTCCTTGGCAATATGAGACTGGAAGTATTCTAGGGTACCATTCTTGCCCGTCGAAGCTTCAGCAGAGGAGGGTACCTTCTTCCCAGGGTTGAAGATGTTTTGTGGATCAAATAGGACCTTCACTCTCTTAAATAACTCAAGCATTTCTGGTTTGTACATCTTGTCTAGGTACGGAGTGCGGACGATACCGTCGTTGTGCTCGCCTGTGGTCGAGCCTTGGTACTCTGAGACGAGTGAGTAGAACTTGTCTGCGACAGGGATGAGCTTCTCTCTCTCGCTCTCCTCGCTCAAGTCCATAAGTGGGATGATGTGGAAGTTGCCGTTCCCCGCATGGCCAGCGATGTTGACGTCTATGTCGTAGTCCTCGAGGATCTTCTTCGCCTTCGGGAGAAACTCTGGCACCTTCTCCACAGGGATGCAGAAGTCGTCAATAAATGGTGCTGTGCGTCTACGCTTGGCGTGTTGTCTCAGGAGGTTGAAGGACTCTCGTCGCACCACCCAGAACTTCTCTTCCTCAGAGTCCTTCTCTATCACTCTGTGCCAGACTCGGAAGGGTTTGAGCTTCTTCAAAATCTCCTCGACCTTGATCTTGACCTTCATCTCACTCCCCTCTGCGATCTCGACGAGGACGATGAGCTTCGGTATACCGAGCATCCTGACTCCGATGAGAGCTTCTGGGAGAAACTTCAGAGCGAAGGAGAATGGATTCTCCCCCACCTTCTTCGCTATCTCTGGCATGAAGTGGATCCCGAGCTTGAGCGTATCCTCGTCGAAGGTTTCTAGGCTCTCTGGGTCATAGGGTAGGATCGCGTTGACCACTTCTGGTAAGTCGTCCCAAGAGTCGAAGAAGAGGGCGATTAGGTCGTGGTGGTTCATCGTCGCCTTGAGACTTACTGTGGCTCGAGTCATGAGTCCGAGAGTGCCCTGAGCACCGGTGAGGAGTCTGTTGAGGTCGAAGGTGTGACCGTCCCAGACGTTCCAGAGGAAGTAGCCCGCGCTGTTCTTGGTCACCTTGGGGCGAGACTTCTCTATCAGGTCTCGGTTACTCACGATGAGTTGGTAAAGTTCTCGGTAGATCTTGCCTTCGAAGTTGTCTTGGGACCGCTTCTTCTCGAGCTCGTTTGCCGAGAGAGGCTTCACCTCGTATTCCACTCCGTCGGAGAAGACGTAGTGAGAGCTTCTGACGAAGTGCTCCATCTTGCCGTAGCGGAGAGTCTTCTCTCCGGCGCAGTTGTTGCCGATCATCCCGCCGAGAGCACAGAGATTTTTCGAAGCTGGGAAGCATGGGAGGATGAGACCTTTCTCCAGAGTCTTGGGCTCGAAGTCTCGGTAGAAGACTCCGGGCTCGACCTCTGTCCCCTTGATCTGTATCTCACCAATCTTATTTAAATATCTCGTCACGTCGACGATGATCGACTCCCCGAGTGGACCGCCACTCATATCTGAGCCAGCAGAGCGCATAGTGAGAGAGAGTGTGGGGTCAGACTTCTTCTTCTCACTCACCCACTTCACTAGAGCCGAGATATCTTGAGAGTCCTTGGGGTAGACGACGAGCTTCGGCATCACCTTGAAGAGGCTCGCATCTCGAGAGTATTTCTCTAGAGTCGCCTTGTCAGAGAGGACTTCGCCTTTGAAAAAGGATTTAATCTCGGATTCCATTGAAGACTTTGAGCTTGGCTAGGACGAGCTTCTTCATCTCCTCTACTCCCTCTGCCATAAACTTATACGGAGCCACTTCGTCGGTGCTCATGATGCTTTTCTTGATCCCTTTCTTATAGGCAAGACGGAGTTCGGTGTTGATGTGGACGATCCGGATGCCAGCCTGGATCGCTTCCCAGACTTCTTCGTCTGTATTGCCTGAGGCGCCGTGTAATACGAGTGGGACAGACACCGCCTTACTTATCTCCTTGATACGCTTGATATTGAGCTTGGGTTCACCAGTACTGATGAGACCGTGGATGTTGCCCACAGAGGGAGCGAAGAGGTCTACACCTGTCGAGTCGACGAACTGCTTAGCATCTTCTGGAGTGGTTTGAGTTTCCTCAGAGACTCCTTCTGGGATCTCGGCGTGGATAGAAGAACTCTTGCCGATAAAGCCAAGCTCTCCCTCGACCAGCATGGTAGGGTGGTGCTCTCTCGCATACCTTACAACCTCTTGAGTCATCATGACGTTGTCGAGGAAGGGTTTCTCTGCACCGTCGATGATCACTGAGTCATACTTCTGATCCACTGCTTCCATAGATGCGGGGATAGAGTAAGTGTGGTCAGCGTTGAGAAAGACTGGTAGACCCTTCTCCTGCTCGACCGAGACTAGGGCGCGGATCTCTGCGACACCGAGGAAGCTTCGCTCGTTCTCTGAGACGCCGATGATCACTGGGAGGTCTAATTCTTTCGCCGCCGATACCACGGCGCCGAATCCTTCTGAGTCAGAGACATTGAAGTGTCCTATCGCTACTCGCTTCTCTTCTGCCCAAGCCAAATATTCTTTCAAAGTTTTCATTAATCTTTATTCTAGCATGTTATAATTTCGCCATGTATGACTTCATCGCTGTGGGAGATACAGCAACAGATGTATTTATCAAACTAGGAGAAAACAGTCGAGCAAAGATAGAAGGTGTTCCCGATACTCTAGATTATCGACTCACCCTACCATTTGCGGAGAAGATTCCTTATGAGGATGCTATTACTGTTGCTGGTGTGGGCAATGCTCCCAACGCAGCGGTGGCAGCGGCGATACTTGGGCTCCGCTCGGCGCTGGTGGCTCGTATTGGGGCTGATGCTCCTGGGCAAGAGACTCTCAAGGTACTTGCTGAACGCAAGGTTGATACGAAGTTTGTCATCACAGAAGAGGGTAAGCATACCAACTACTCTTATGTGCTCTGGTATAAGCAGGACCGTACCCTCTTGAGGAGAAAAGAAGAGTTTGTCTATACTCTCCCTGACCTAGGAAGTCCAAGTTGGCTTTATCTTAGCTCTATTGGGTCGAGTATCGAAACCTTTTATGACGAGCTTTTATCATATTTGGAAAAGAATCCGCAAGTAAATCTAGTCTTCCAACCTGGGAGTAAGGAGATTGAGCTGGGTCTCAAGCTCGAGAAGCTATACAAAAGGACCAAGATCTATTTCTCCAACGTCGAGGAGGCAGGCAAGATTCTCGGTATCGAGACTCTGGGGATAGAAGAACTTTTGAAAAGGGTGAAGGCTCTCGGTCCAGAGATAGTCATCATCACCGATGGGCCGAAGGGTGCTTATGCTTACGATGGCGAGAATATCTATCAACAACTTCCCTTTCCTGACCCCAAGCCTCCTCTCGAGCGCACTGGAGCTGGAGATGCCTTCGCCTCTACTACAGTAGTAGCACTTGCTCTAGGCAAGACTCTCCCAGAAGCTCTCCAGTGGGGTGCTATAAACTCTATGTCGGTAGTTCAGGAAGTCGGTGCGCAGAAGGGACTTCTTTCTCGTGACAAGATTGAGGAATATTTAAAGAGTGCTCCAGTAGACTTCCAGACGAAGAAATTGGGCTAACTCCATCACTTTTCAATACATTGACAAATACATATATTTATGTATAATTAGAGGCAGGCTAAGTCGTAAACCAGTTTCGAGAGGAGCGCTCAGTGGCGAATTTCCTTTTCTTTCTTGCGAGCGCTATCTTGCTCGTGGTTCCAGTCCTGTATCTAGTGAAGACGGTACAGGGAAAGGTGACACCGAACCCTGTGACGTTTCTCCTTCGGTCAGTGGTTGCGGTGATGAATCTTGTCACCTACTTCCTGACCAACGGTGAGGACGTATGGAAGTCGAGCGTAACTATCGTTTCGACCGCTGGTCTTGTCTCGATCTTCCTCTACGCTTTCTATAGGGGGAAGTTCAGCAGGATCAATGCGTTCGATATCGTCGCTGGTACTATCGCGGCGATGGTTGCTGTGATGTGGCGGATGAGCAGTGATCAAGATCCGGTGCAAGCGAATCTGCTCCTCCAGAGCGCGATGCTCATCTCGTTCGTGCCAGCCATACGCGGAGTTCTTGCCGGCGTTGCCAAGGAGGAAGTTCTCCCATGGGCTCTCGCCACGACCACCTACGTTCTCATGACTACAGCCTTGGTGCTGACGTCGGCGACGTGGCAAGAGTTCGTCCACCCTGTGTGCGTCGGCATACTGGGCAACGGTGGCTTGGCGCTTGCGGTGGCGTACAAGAACCGTGTTTGACCAGGCGCCCCACTCTCTTCGGAGGGTGTGGGCGCTTTCTTAATTTCCGAAGTCTATCTTTTCAAAACTTTTTTAACCGCCTTTGTTATAGCTTCTTTATTCATACCGTAGTGTGTGAGAAGTTCCTCTGGAGTGCCGGACTGACCGAATTGGTCGTCTACTCCGATAAACTCTATAGGTACAGGGAAACTCTTCGCTAGGCACTCGGCGACAGCAGAGCCCATACCTCCACGGATCTGGTGCTCTTCGACTGTTACAATCTTCTTCACCCTTTTGGCAAAATTTATAATCCCCTCTTCATCTAGTGGCTTGATAGTGGCGAGGTTCATCACCTCGATCTCTATCCCCTCTTCTTCCAACTCCTTGGCGACCTCTAGAGCTTTGTAGAGCAGTGCACCTGTGGCGATGATACCGGCGACAGGCTTCTTCGCCTCCCAGAAGACTTGAGACTTACCGATTTTGAAAGGAGTCTTCGTGGTTGTCATCACAGGCGTCTTCTCGCGAGCAAGTCTGATATATACGGGGGTACTAGTCTTCGCCGACTCTTCTGTCGCCTTCCTTGCTTCGACAGCGTCGCACGGAGAGATAACGATCATGTTGGGTATGACGCGAGTGATGGCGATGTCCTCGATCGCTTGGTGAGTACCTCCGTCTGGTCCCACAGAGATACCAGCATGAGAGCCGGCGATGATTACGGGTCTATTGTTGTAGCAGATAGTGGTGCGGATCTGCTCCCAGTTCCTCCCTGGAGAGAACATGGCGTATGAGGAGATGAAGGGAATCTTGCCCATCGCAGAGAGACCAGAGGCAACAGAGGCGAGGTTCTGCTCGGCGACTCCGATCTCGATAAATCTATTTGGAAACTTCTTGGCGAAGAGGTCCATCTTGGTCGACTCGGTCAAGTCTGCACAGAGACCGACGACATTTAAGTCCTTCTCTCCTGCAGAGAGGAGACCATCGCCGAAGCCTTGGCGGATAGGGACAAGCTCTGCTTTGTCGGAGAACATTTTCTCATTGAGCTTTAAGGAAGGATTTAACATAGGAAATTTATCACTGGTGTTCAGACTTAATCTTACCTCCTAGAGTTCTAAGTTCCTTGAGAGCCATATCTGCCTCGTCCTTGTTGGGCGGTTTACCATGCCAGCGGTAGTCTCGCTCGAACTCCTTGACCCCCTTACCAGCGATAGTGTGGGCGATGATCACAGTAGGCTTGCCGAAGATAGTCTTAGCCATGTCGAAGGCGTCTACAATCTCCTCAATATTGTGTCCATCGACTTCTATCACATGCCAGTTCCATGCACGCCACTTATCGGACATCGCCTCGAGAGGCATGACGTCCTCGGTGTAACCGTCGATCTGGATGTTGTTCCTATCTACCACTGCGACGAGGTTGTGGAGCTTCTCCTTGGCTCCGAGCATCGCTGCTTCCCAGCTCTGACCACTCTCGAGTTCTCCGTCAGAGAGGAGACAGTAGATCCTTCTCTCACTAGTGAGTCCGTGGTCGATCTTGTCGGCGAGAGCCATACCTACCGCTTGTGAGAGTCCAGAGGCGAGTGGTCCTGAGCTTGTCTCAAGTATAGGTAGAAACTCTCGGTGAGGGTGACCTTGGAGACGAGAGCCGAACTTCCTCAATGTTTTAAGCTCCTCAAGTGGGAAGTATCCGGCATGAGCGAGTGTGGCATAGAGCACTGGGCAGATGTGACCGTTGCTAAGCACCACCCTATCTCTTTCGTTCCATTCCGGTTCCTTGGGATTGTGTCGTAGGGTGTGGAAGTAGAGGACAGAGAAGATGTCTGCCATGTCGAGTGGGCCTGCGGTGTGTCCCGAGCCAGCCTCGAGAAGCATCTCAATGATCGAGACGCGGATGTCGTTTGCCTTGCTCTCGAGCTGAATTATTTTGTCTTCTGTAAGTTCTCCCATATATCTTTGAAATGTGAACCCACTACAAGTCTATCTGCACCGGCTTCGATGAGCTTCTGGTAATTCTCTGCCGTCACTCCCCCGTCGACGCTGATCATCATCTCGGGGAACTTCTCTTGCACAGCCTTAATCCTGTCGAAGACTCTCTCGTCTAGTGGGTGTCCCTGCGCCCCAATCTCTGCGATGGACATGATATGCACGAAGTCGGAGAGTTCGGCGAGTACGAGCACATCTTCTATCGGTACATCGAGCTCGAAGGCGAGACCCACTTCGACTTGTCCTCTGTATCCGAGGAGTTCCTGACTCAGCTTGTGAGCGATGATCCTCCTCGCACCTCTGTCGACCCAGTTCTTGATCACACCCTCCGGGTGTTCTCTCATGATGTGCACCTCGAATTCTCTGGCGATGTTTGGGCTCCAGACGTCTTCTTCTAGTACATCCATGTGGAAGAAGTTAATCTCTGCTGGAAGAGACCTCACCTTCTCGAAGAGTTCTTTCTCAGAGGCTTCTAGGACTGCGGGGATTATTTCATGCATCGAGTTTTTCTATTCTTCTCTTGTGTCTCTCATCTCCACTGAAGGGTGTCTCGAGCCAGAGCTTCACGGCACTCAGTGCTTCTTCTTCTCCGATAAGTCTGGCACCAAGAGAGAGGACGTTGGCATCGTTGTGTTCGCGAGAGAGTTTGAGAGGCTCAAGACTTCCGCCGTACCAGAGAGCGGTGCGGACGTGAGGAAATCTGTCTGTGGCTATCGCCTCTCCTTCTCCAGAGCCTCCAAGGACGATGCCTCGACTGTTTTCTAGATCATGCGAGACAGCTTCTGCTACTGGCATGACAAAGTCTGGGTAGTCATCGCTCTCGTCGTATGTATAAGCACCTTTATCTACTACCTCGTATCCAAGGTCGACAAGATATGGGACTAGTTTCTCCTTGAGTTTAAACCCTGCGTGATCCGAGCCGATGAAAATCTTCATTACTTTATTGTAGAACCGAGTTTGACCACGTGACTTAGGAGTGTGTGAGTGTACCCCATCTCGTTGTCGTACCAAGCGAGCACCTTGACCAAGTTGCTTCCCACTACGCGGGTGAAGTTGAGATCAGCGATAGAGCCGTATGAGCTCCCGAGGATGTCTGATGAGACAATCTCTTCTTCAGTAACGGTGAAGATATTCTTCCACTTCTCACTCACGGCAGCTTTCTTCAATATACTGTTGACCTCTTCTATAGAAGTAGGGCGCCTGGAGACGAAGGTGATGTCGACCAGTGAGCCTGCAACGACTGGGACACGGACAGAGATTCCATCGAAGAGGTTCTCAAGTTTGGGGAAGGCCTTGGTCACAGCGATCGCAGCGCCTGTCGATGAGGGGATGATGTTCTGAGCAGCAGCTCTACCCTCTCGGAAGCCCTTCTTCGAAGGTCCGTCGACGAGAGACTGAGTGGCGGTGTAGCCGTGGGTAGTATTGAGGAGCGCCTTCTCTATACCTAGAGCTTCGTCGAGGATGGCGATGAGTGGAGAACCAGCGTTGGTGGTACAAGAAGCATTGGAGGTGATGAGACAGGTCGAGAGTTTTTCCTCGTTGACTCCCATAAGTACTGTGGCACCTTCTACTCCAGCTATAGGCTCATCCTTCATCGGAGCGGTGACGACGACGCGCTTGGCTCCAGCGTCTAAGTGAGCCTTGGCTCCAGCATAAGAAGCGTAGAAGCCGGTAGACTCGACAACCACATCGATGTTCAAATCCTTCCAAGGAAGCTTGCTTGGATCCTTCTCTTCTAGAAACTTAACATCGAGAGCGCCACTCCAGTGACCATAGACAGTGTCGTGCTTGAGGAGATACTCGATGTTCTCCTTGTCTCCAAGGTCGTTTATGGCGACGACTTCTATCTCAGGGTTCTCCTTGGCGAGTTTATAGAAAGCTCGACCGATACGACCAGCACCGTTTATTGCGACTCGAATTTTCTTATCCATGGGATTTTATCCCTTAAATTGTAGCATGTCTTGCGAGAGCTTCTTCTCGTCATCTGTGTGCGCGCGGACATCGACTTCGTAAGAAGTGTTCTGAGCTTCGAAGAAGTTGACCAACTCGTAGACATCTGTGGCTGTACCCATCCACTTAGCAGGGTTGGTGGCGTTGTAGTGCTTCGGCAAACCGAGTTCCTCGAGACGGCGGTCGGTCACGTACTGGACGTACTGGTTCACATACTCGGCGTTGAGCCCTAGGATGCCGTTCGGGAAGAGGTCCTTGTTGTAAGTGGTCTCAAGATCGACTCCTTCGATGATGAGGTCTCTGATCTCATTGGCAAACTCTTCTGTGAGAAGTTCTTGGTTCTCCTCGAGGATGGTGTGGACGAGGTTGATCCCGAACTTGAGGTGGAGAGATTCGTCGCGGATGACCCAGTTGATCATCGAGCCGAAGTTTCTCAATATATTTCTCTGGCGGAAGGAGAGCGCAACCATGAAGCCGGAGTAGAACCAGATACCCTCCATGACGATGTTGGTGGCGATAAGGTTTCTGATGAAGTCCTTCTTGCCTTCGGCGGTAGAGATGTCGAGGGAGTCTTCGGTCATCCTCTTCATATATCTGTTGATGTAGGCTTCCTTGGCCTTCATTGAGTCGATGTTGAGGTGAATGTTGAAAATTTTGTCTCTCTCGAAGAATGGGAAGGTCTCGAGCACGTATTCGAAGGCGACACAGTGGTTGGCTTCCTCCCACATTTGCTTCGCGAGGTAGAGGTGACACTCTGCACTCTTGAGATACGGGTAGATACCTAGAGCGATAGAACGGTTGACGATGAGCTCCGCTGGGTTGAAGAACGCCATAAGGAACTTAACGGCGTGCTGTTCATCCTCGGTCATCTTCTCCCAGTCTTGGATGTCCTCCTTGAGAGCGATCTCGTGAGGGAACCAAGTGTTTCTCACTGCTTGGTTGTACAGGTCATAGGCCCAATGGTAGCGGATGGGGTGGAGATTTGTGTCGTCGGGACTTGCGTTGCCTATGAGTGCCATGGGGTGATTTGTTTATGGATAATTACTGACAACCGTCGCAGATGTTCTCCTCGCCAGGGTCTGAGACGATGATGTTCATCTTGGGTCTCTCTGTCCGCACTTCCTGCTTGGGAACTTGGGCGAAGGCCATAACCTTGATCTCTTCGATATGCTCGACCTTCGTCTCTCCTGCCCTGTTTGTAGTAGTAATCTCTTCTTCTTTGATATCGATGACCTCGATAGGATCAGAGAGTGAAGGCAAACCCTCTGGGATAACTGGAGGGACTATTGGCATCTCTGTGAGCACTGGTTCTCTGACTGAGACTTGGGAGAATCCGCCAGAAGCTTTTGGACCAGAGAGCCCGGCGAAGCCTCGCTTGCCGATAATCTCGGCCTTGTTGACGTGAGTAGTGGACTGCTCGGCGTTGTGGCGAGGCTTCATGTGGAGGTAGTAGGTACTCTTGAGACCTTTCTCCCAAGCGGTGTTGTAGATCTCCATGGTCTCGTCGATGTCTCTGGTCTCGAGGTAAATGTTTCTCGAGATGGCTTGGTCGAACCACTTCTGAGCACGAGCAGCTACCTCGACATAAGCATAAGGAGAGTTGGTAAAGGATGTCTTGTAGACCTCGCGGATGTGCTTGGGGATAATCTCGATGTCTGAGATGTCTCCACGGTTCTCGATAATCTTCTCCTTGACCTCGTCCCAGATGTCGAGGTTCTTCAAATCCTTGACCAAGTTGTGGTTGATGTCGAGATACTTGCCCGAGATCTTGTTCCTAGAGAAGACTTGTGAGAAGCGTGCGTCCATCCCCGGTACGGTACCGACGAGGAGACCGATGTTGGCGTTGGGAGCCACTGCCATAAGGGTGGCGTTGCGTATGCCCTCCTTCACCTTGGCACGCAAGAGATCCCAGTCGAGTCCTCGGTGGTGGCTCGTCCTATCGAGTTTGAGCTCCATGCCTCTGTCATTCTCGAGAGTGCGGAGAGAGTCTATAGGGACCATACCCTTGCTCCAGCCAGAACCAGCGAAGTTCTTGTAAGAACCACGAGCCTTGGCGAGGTTGGCGCTCTCGTCTATCGCCATGTAGGAGACGAACTCGAAGACGCGATCAGCGAAGTTGTATGCGTGGATACTGTCGTAAGGAAGACCAAGCTTCTCGAAGACATCCGCCACTCCCATCACTCCCAAGCCCACAGCACGGTTCTCGATGTCAGATCTCTTGGCTTCTTCGAGGAGGAGAGTGTTGATATCGACGAGGTTGTCGAGCAGGCGTATGGCGAGACGGACAGACTCCTCGAGCTTCTGCCAGTTGACCTCCTTGTTCGAGACGTGTTGAGCAAGGTTGACGGAGGCGAGGTTACAGACGGCGATGTTGTTCCTGTCCTGTGGGAGGCAGATCTCGGTGCAGAGGTTCGACATGTGGATCGTACCGGTGTTGTTGTTGAGCGCGCGGAGGTTGATGGAGTCCTTGAACACAATCCAAGGGTGCGAAGTGGTCTGGAGAGAGACGAGCATCTTGCGGAAGAGTTCCTTGGCAGGAAGCTTCTTGTAAGTACGCATCTGACCGTTCTGCGCCAGCTCGATGTACTCGGCATAGCGCTTGGAGAAGGCGGAACCGTAGAGCTCGACGAGGTCTGGGGTCTCCTTCGGGTCGAAGAAGTACCAGTCTCCGTCACTCTGGACTCGCTTCATAAACTCATCTGAGATGTAGGCAGCGGTGTTCGCAGTACGCATACGGGCGTAGTCGTCTCCGGCATTGTGCTTCCACTCGAGGAACTCGGTGAAGTCTAGGTGCCAGTTCTCCATATAGAAACAGAGAGCCCCCTTCTTCTTGCCTCCACGCTGGATGGCACGGATAGCGGTGTCCATAATCTTGGCAAACGGAGTGGGACCAGTAGAGGCGCCACCGTTGGCAGACATAAGCGGAGAGCCAGAGGCGCGGAGCTTGGTGATGGAGACACCGAGACCCCCACTCATCTTGGAAAGCATCATGACATCTGAGACAGACTTGGAGATGTGCTCCATATCGTCCTCAACTTGGAGGAGGAAGCAGTTGGAGAGAGCCGGACGAGTGGTGCCTGCACCGAGACAACATGAGCCTCCAGTGATGAAGTCGTGCTTACTCATCTTGTGGTAGAAGAGCTTCGCCCACTTGGTTGGATCCTCCTCGTTGTATGAGAGACCCATAGCCACACGCATAAAGAAGTATTGAGGAGTCTCTATCGACTCTTGCTTGGTGTCCTTGATCGAGTAACGGTTCAGGAGTCCGGAGAGTCCGGCGTAGAGGAAGAGCTCGTCTCTACCGAGGTTTAAGGCCTCAGAAAGTTCGCGGAGGTTGAAGAGCTCGAGCATACGCTTGTCGAGCTTGCCCGTCTTGACCCCCTCCTCGATATAAGTGGGGAAATAGCTCTTGTGAAGCTTGTCGAGCTCCTTGTCGTCCTCGTAGTCACCCAAAATCTTCTTGTAGACGGTCTTGAGGAGTAGTCTGGTGGCTATCCTGTCGTATTCTGGGTCGTCTTTGACATTCTGGATGGCAGCGTTGATGGTGGCTTGGTCCATCTCCTCGCTCGTGATGCCATCGTAGAGAGTGAGACGAGTCTCGGTCGCAATCTGGATAACCTTGGAGATAGGGTCTTGGAGTCCGTGAGCGGCACGCTCGATAGAACGGTTGATCTTGTCTGCGTTGAAAGGCTCCTTGGTGCCGTCGCGCTTGGTAACTTGGATGGAGATAAGAGGTGGTTGGTACATAACTAAAAGGTTGTGTAGATTTTACAGAAAATTACCTACTAAAAATAGTGGATAACCACTATTTTTAGTACCCAAGATACAGCTCAGAGCCTATGTCAATGCCTAGACTTGACGCTTCGCCAGAATTAATTTCTAAAACGTATTTTACCTTCGTGTTGGATGAGAAAATTTGTGGGTAAGTATCTGGGCTGACTTCCCTCTCGACCCCAACCACTACAGAGTCTTCGTTTATCCAGACTATATCTATCGGGAAGTGCATATCCTTCATCCAGAAACCGTGGAAATCGGGATTTTCGAACAGGAAAAGTATGCCGTGACCGGATTCTAGAGTTTCTCGTCCTGAGAGACCTTGAACCCTTTTCTCTTCTGTATCTGCAAGCTCAACTTGGAGCTCGTTCTCTCCTATTTTGAGTATTCTTTGTTCTTTATCGTCTATTGTTTGTTGTAAATTGTTTATTTTTTCTTGGTATCTCTCTGGTGCCGGCTTCTGTAGGAATGCGTAGAAGGACCAAACCACTATTGCTATGCCCACTATAAGGAAGAGCCTATCTTTCATATAGATAATTATAACGTTTCTCCCAACAGAAAACCCGCCCAACAGCTCGACGGGTTTTCCGTGCTGTTGGGCGGGATTAGTAAGGTGCTATTTGCCTTTCTCGTACGTGGGAAAGGACGGGCACCGAGAGGTGCAAGATGAGACAGTTCACTGGGTAAACCAAGTCGACCCAATGATTCCATCGCATGATGACTACAACGAACATCACGCAGTAAGCTGTTCCCCAGATCCACCACGGGCGGTGGTGCTCAACAGTCGGATCCTTCCAGATGGCGCGCCAGATAGGCACGAACCCGAGGAGAATTCCGATCTGTGCGATCATGTTCGCGTAAGTGGCCGACTGGTAGACGTACCAGATGACCACAGCCACGACGCCGACCATAAGAGCAAGGGAGTCGCCTTTGTCAATCTTCTTGAACTTCCTCTTATTTAGCGCGAAGAGGAAAGTGGCGATACAGAAGAATACGTTGGAGAGCGGGATGAGGCTCTTCCATATGTCTCCTGTCATGCTGAGGTAGCTACCGGTGCTGACGAGAGCGCCAGCTGACCAGATTCCCCACGTGGCACCGTTCGGGATAGTTTTTCCACTCAAGACCGAGCGGTTGTAGTCCAGATACGCCACGTTGAACCCAATCCCTGCGATCAGACTTAGCAATACTGATGTCTCCACATCCACCTCCTTTCGAGGTTATCGAAATTCTATTTCAAATATATCACTTTTTGTATAAAAGTCAAGTATAACAAAAAGACCCCTCACGGGGTCTTTTTGTTTCTGCGTTCTTTCGCGTTAATTCCGCGTCAGTTCGCTTCCTAATTACATAGGACGGCGGTTCATGCCACCACCTGTGCGAGGCTCGAGCGGACGAGCAACGTTGACGGTAAGCTTTCTACCTTCGAAGTCCTGACCATTGAACATTTCAATAGCCTTGTTTGCTTCTTCTTCTGATGCCATTTCTACGAAACCGAAGCCCTTTGAGCGACCGGTCATGCGATCAATAATGATTGCAGTAGAAACAACGTTGCCTGCCTTAGAGAAAGTTTCTCCAAGACCAGCTTCAGTTGAGGTGTAAGGAATGCCACCAACGTATAACTTTGTAGTCATCTAATTTTGTGCCGACATTAATTAATTCATGTAAGTGTCGGGCCTATCTCATTTCACGCTCGCTTTCGCTATGCCTCTCCACGAGAACCTTACATACCACCATTATAACACCTTATGCTAGAAAATGCAAGTCAACCCAATTCGGTGGATAACTCTCCCTGTATCGCTCTAGGTTTACCTATCACTGACAATCTTCCCATCATCGAGTCTAACTACCCTCTCTGAGAGCTTGCTGTACTCTTCTTCGTGGGTGACCATGATGATGGTCTGACCCTCCTTGTGCACCTTTTTGAACAGTTCCATCACAGTACGAGAGGATTCGTTGTCGAGGTTGGCTGTGGGTTCATCGGCGAAGAGGATACGAGGTTTGTGGGCGAGAGCACGAGCGATAGAGACTCTCTGTTGTTCTCCGCCGGAGAGTTGGCTAGGAAGGTTTTCTAAACGATGACCAAGACCTACCTTCTCGAGAGAGATTTGGGCTTCTCTGTATGCTTCTGACTTACTCTTGCCCTGCATCATGAGAGGTACGGCAACGTTCTCGACCGCAGTAAGGTCTGGCAAGAGCGCGTAGTCTTGGAAGACGTAACCGAGTTCGCTGAGGCGGAACTGAGTTTTCTCATCGGCTGACATCTTGTGAGTATCCTTGCCGAAGATTCTCACTTCTCCTGAGCTAGGCTCGTCTAGGAGTGACATCTGGTACATAAAGGTCGACTTCCCCGCTCCAGAGCGACCCATGATAGAGATCCATTCACCTTCGTGTGCGGTGAAGTCGATCCCCTTGAGGACGTGAGTTTCCTTGTCACCGTCGGTGAAGGTCTTCTTCAAACTTTTGACTTCGATAAGGGCGTCTTTCATAAATTATTTTCTACCTAGGATAGAGTCTAGGGTGTTCTTCCTCACAATCATCCTAGCGGGTACGTAGCCTGCGATAATAGTAGTGACGATAAGGATAAGTGCCTTGATAAAGGTCGAGTTGAACGGTGCCACGAGGATACCGTCTGAGAATGGGAAGTCGATCGGGTTGGCGGAGATAAAGGGCTCGAGGAAGCCATAGAGGATGACAAGCCCGATAAGTGAGCCAGAGACTGCATAGAAGAAGGATTGGAAGACATAAGAGACCTCGATCGTCTTACCGCTGACTCCAATACCCTTAAGGATGCCGATAAACTTCCTCCTCGTGATCGCGTTGATGAAGATGACGATAAAGATGGTGATCGAGGCGACTACGAGACCGACAGAGCTGATCAAGTTGCCGAGGAGGGCGAAGGTATCCTTGATATCTTGGAGGAACTTGGGTTGAGCATCTTCAAAGGTCTGAACCCTCGCGTACTTCCCTAATCCAGAGCGAAGCAAGGCTTCTTTGACGAGGACTGGGTCGGCTCCAGCTTTCAGCTTGACCGAGATCTCGCCCACGTTGTAGTCGTCTCTGCCGATGAGGCTTCTAAACTGCGTGTCGACGAAGTAGGCTCGGTAAGCGATCTCGTCTACCTTGGACTTCACGATACCCTTGACTGTCATCTCGCGCTCGATCTCCCCAATCTTGATCCGCACCTTGTCCCCCACGTGCACATTGGCGAGAGTCTGGATGGCAGATGACTCCACAGGGAAGTACTCCTTGAGCATATAAGCGCCGATGAGGATCTGGTCGTAGTCGGTGGGCTCGAGATACTCTCCATCTATCACAAACTGAGAGATACCTGTTAAATCATCTTCTGCTACAGGGTTTATCCCGACGAAGGACCCTCCCGCAGAGTCTATCTCCTCTTCCTTGGCAGCGGTCTTGTAGTTGGCTTCTACCCGACCTGAGCCGAGGTAGCGAGCAGAGACAGCTTCCACTTCGGGCATAGAGCGGATGACATTCATCATCATCGGAGTTTGCTCGATGTAGTCCTTCTTGTCTAAGCGGGAGATGAGGATGTCGCTGGTATAGAACTCCTTGTTTGCTTCCACTGCACCTTGGATAAGACCGACAAGGATGCCGGAGACTACGACAAGGTTAAGGAAGGTCAGCGTCATCACGAAGATGATAAGCCCTGTGGTCCACTTGTTGGCTCTACGGACCTGACGCCAAGCGAGGAAGAATCCTAAGCGTATAAATTGGGGCATGCGCTGGGAGAAGGTTAATTAGCCGTCGGGGTGACACTGATCCGGTCGGTCTCAGAGACTCCAGAGAGGATCTCTACGTTCCCGCTTGAGTCACTCTCTCCTAGAGTTACTTCGACCTTCCTTGTCTTACCGTTAGGGTCTAGTACGTAGACGAATTTCTTCTCACCTTCTTCTATCACTGCTCTCTTGGGTATAAGTTGGACAGCACTTTTCCTGAGAGTCTCTATCTCTACGTTCGCTGTCATACCAGATCTTACTCGAGAGTCTTCCTTCTGGAAGGTGAGCTTGACCTTGTAGGTCGAGACTCCGTCTCGGATAGTCTCCGCTGGGTCGATGTGCTCGACCTTGGCTAGGAACTTCTCTGTAGGACCGTATGCATCGAGAGTGACCTCAGCGTTGTTGCCGAGAGCGATGCCTGCGATGAGTACTTCTGGTACGTAGGTCTCGATCACGTAGTCGGGACTGATCACTGAGATGAGTTCTGTACCCGCAGTGACAGCTTGACCAAGCTTGGCATCCTGACGAGAGATGGTGCCAGAGATGGGTGACTGGATACTCGTCTTGTCGAGCTGGAAGCGTAGGTTGAGCACAGAAGCTCTCTCTGCCTCGACCCTAGCTACTTGTACTGGTACATCGGAGAGGAGTGAGGCGAGAGCGTCTTCTCCGGTGATAATCTTCTGCGAGATGCTGTTTAGACTCTCGCGGGCAGAGAGGATGTCAGACTTGTACTTGTCGATGGTGGTCTGGGTCATCGAGCTTGAGACTTCGAACATGTTGACTGCACGTGAGACGTCGGAGATAAAGGTGATTGTCTGCTCAAGGTACTTCTTGGTCAGCTCAAGTTCTTTGTCTGAGTAAGTTGGACCGAGCTTACTGACCATGATCTGCCACTCTGGCAACATAAGGCCTATGGCAAGTCTCTGCTCTCTGAGAGAGGTGCGTAGTTCTCCGTAGCCCAAGAAAGTGCCTGCAATCTCTGGTCTGTTACCTCTAGGATCGACGAAGGTCTGGTCTGCTTTGTTGCTGATAGAGTCTGAGGCAGAGGTATAAGCATCCTTGATCGTCTGGGTAAGAGTCCTCTTGGAGTTATTGATACTACTCTCATATGCACTACCACCTTCGAGGCGAGAGAGTTCGGCGACAGCGGAGGCTAGTTCGGCTTCTGCCTTGGTGATCTCTGCCGAGATAGTGCCAGAGCTAAGTCTTGCCAGAGTCTCACCACGAGACACTCGCTCGCCCACCGACTTCCCCACACTCGAGACGGTACCCGAGATCTCAAACCCGAGATCCACCTTCTCTCTAGGGGTCACCTTGCCGGCTATTCTCACTGTGCGGACCAGGTCTTGAGAGTTGGGAGCAATGGTTTCTGGCTCCGAGCCGTTGCCTAGGGTAAGGAAGGCGATGAGAAGGAGTGCCACTACTCCGAGAGCAGAGGAGATGAGGAGCTTTTTATTATTAATGAATTTTTTGAAAAAAGTTTTAAACTTAGACATTTCTAAACATCTTACACTAAATTATTTTGTATCGAAATCTTTCTTGAACCAACTCTTCACCTTGTCTACTACCCTTTCTCTAATCCCGAGGAGCTCTAGTCCTATGAGAAGTAGGATACCGAAGGGGGTGAAGGGGGTGAGCACTGAGATAAGTCCAAGTACCACAAGGATTACTCCAAGAGTACGTTTGGACGCTGTTCTCATCCGTTTTTCTTGTCCAACTTATCTATGCCGATCATCTTGACTCCGTAATACACCACGAGAGCGACGACGAGGAAGTCGATCACTACACTGATGAGGTCTCCGTAGAGGATCTTGGCTGAGCCTATGGCGAGAGAGGCGGCCTTGAGACCACTAGTGGCGCCGAGGAGGAGGCTGAGGAGAGGGTTCACTATGTCTGTGACAAGGGCTGTGACAACCTTGGATATCGCCCCACCTAGGATAAAGCCCACCGCGAGCCCTACTACACCCTGCTCACGGACGAAGTCTAAGAAGCCTTTTATATTCTGCATATAGTGTACTCAGTATACCAAAAATTATTATATGGTATACATAATATATGAAATATAATTCAAAATATTCGATCAGTCTGGTACTTACAACCCTTTTAATCCTAGGTTTATCCATCTTTAACACCAATACAGCAGAAGCTTCGCCGGTCATCGGTGAGCAGAAGACCTTGGTCGTGATGGTGAACTTCTCCAATACTTCCACACCCACTTTGACCAAAGCCACTGTGGACGACATCATGTTCAACCAAGTCAACGCCTTCTACAGTGAGAACTCATACGGGCAGATATCTGTGACAGGTACCTCCTTCGGCTGGCTTGATGTCCCTTATGCCAAGACTTGTGATCGCCCGACCATCCTCTCCTACGCTATGGAAGCAGTGGCGCCACTGACAGATATTACTGAGTACTCACACATCTTCGTCACAGGACCATTTGAGAGTTGTGGTTTCGCCGCTTGGTCTTCTATAGGTTCTACTAGTGTAAACACTCCTGATGGGGTGGTAGAAGCCTCTACTTCTTGGATCAATAGCATCACCTTCGGACCAAGCACTATGATGCACGAGTTCGGTCATGGCTTAGGTCTAGGTCATGCCAACTTCTACAACTGTGGAGTAGCGTCATTGTCAGCAACAGGGTGTGCATCTGTAGATTACGGAGACCCGTTTGACATCATGGCAAGTGGTGTCAATCATCCTCACCTCAATGCTGGGAACAGGGACTTTCTTGGTTGGTTAAACTCAACTACTCTCTCTACTGTGACAGAGAGCGGTACGTACACCATAGAGCCGATAGAGGCAAATACTCTAGGTTTGAAAGCGGTTCGTATCCCTCGTGGGACGAATGATTATCTCTACGTAGAGTACCGCCAGCCTATAGGCTTCGATAGTGGTATCGGCTCTAATTCAGACATTTTTGAAGGTGCGTTGTTCCATATTGGTCAGTTTACTACCAACTTGATCGACGCTACTCCTACTAGCAGTAGTACGAACTCAGTCCTCCATGTCGGAGAAACTCTTGTAGATCAGAAGACCAATACCTCGGTGACTGTAGTTGAAGTTACTCCAGAGCATATCGTGGTAAATGTAGCGGTAGGTAGAGTCGACTTCACGGGTCCTTCTGTAAGTGTTGTTAGCCCGATCCAAGGTCAGGAAGTTTCTGGCACCGTCTCTCTCGAAGCTAATGCTACAGATCCATCTGGCATCTCTAAAGTTGAGTTCTATATAAACAGTCAGCTCGTCTCTACAGCTTCATCGGCACCATATACCTATGACTGGGACTCCACTCTAGTAGCAAATGGTGCTGTCACCTTACAAGCCACAGCGTATGACCAAGCTGGAGTAGCTTGGGGTCAGTCGAACAACTTCGCCTTCTCACCTATTGTAAGCTTCAGTGTCAATAACTCCGATATGGTTCTGCCTACAGTCTCCTTCGACACCTTCCCTAATCCCACCAATAATCCCATCAATGTGAGTGCCACTGCTTCTGATAATGTAGGAGTGGCTTCGGTCGCCTTCTTCTTGAATGGGAACTTAATCTCTACTGATACTGTCTCCCCATATGTCTTGAGTCAGACTGTATACCCTGGCACTTATACTTTGTCAGCACAGGCTCGTGACAATGCCGGTAACCTGTCCCTACCAGTCTCTGTAGAGTTACAAGTCTCGGCTCCCACTGTAAACATCGTGAGCCCTGCCAATGGATCTAATGTGACGGGTATGACCAATATCGTCATAAATACCTCTAACTTATCTACCATGAGCCAACTCTTCGTCAATGGGAGCATGGCTGGCAACCTAATGTCGGTAAATGGTGTAGCCCAGAGGAGTGTAGACTTTTCCTACTATCCTTCTGGTACCATCCAAATACGCTCTGTAGTCACTGAGGCTGGGTACACTGCTTCTAGCACGATATATGTGACCAAGGCAGATACGATGCCACCTACTCTCTCTATCACCTCCCCTACTGCAAGTAGTACGGTAAACGGTCTAGTCTCCATCATCGCTTCTGCAACTGACACTTCTGGTATCTCGAGAGTCGAGTTCTACGTAGACAGCGTCTTACTCTCTACTGACACCACTCTGCCGTACAACGCTGTGTGGGATGCGACAAACTTGGCTCACAACTCCTCACACTCAATCATGGCAAGGGCTTACGATAATGTTGGGAACATTACGATACGCAATGTCTCTGTCACCGTGGTAGATGTAACCTTACCAGTAGTCTCTATCACCTCACCTACAGCAAGCTCTACCGTGAGTGGTGTAGTCCAGATCGACGCTACCGCTACAGACAACACCGGAGTTTCTAGAGTCGAGTTCTACGTAGACAGTGTCTTACTCTCTACTGACACCACTTCGCCATACGTGGCTACATGGGACACCACAAGTCTACTTCATAACTCCCCCCACTCTATCCTAGTGAAGGCTTATGACGTGGCAGACAACCAGTCGAGTCAGTCTATAAGCGTCACCGTCTCTGATGTGACAGCTCCAAGCCTCTCTATCACTGCTCCGCTAAATAACGCTACAGTTGCAAGGAACAAGAACACTACTATCACTGCGACAAGTACAGATATTTCTGGTATCTCCAAGGTAGAGTTCTACGTCAACAATGTCTTGAAGTGCGCCGACACTACTGCGTCCTACTCCTGTGTCTGGGCTGTCCCAAGTGCTAGAAATACCAACTATACGATCAAGGCGAAGTCTTACGACCTCGCAGGCAATACGATAGAGAAAAGTATCGTAGTAACGTCTTCTAGGTAATTCCAAACTGTGCGGAAGCGGAGAGATTCGGTCACAGGTCTCGGCTTGCTAGCCTCGCCCGCGACCCCGCCTCGCACCGTCGTGCTCCGGCATTCGAATCTCTCCAACACACAATACAAATAGGACCCCTTTCGGGGTAATTTGTATTGTGTGCGGAAGCGGAGAGATTCGAACTCTCGGTGGGTTTCCCCACGCCACGTTTCCAACGTGGTGCACTAGACCACTATGCGACGCTTCCGTGTTTTGCCTTTAATTCTTCTCGTTTATATCCTTTTTTGTACTCCAATTCAAGTTTAACAG
>CAYFZH010000005.1:23989-37618 GCA_964347785.1 uncultured Candidatus Saccharibacteria bacterium | reverse complement strand
GCACTAGACCACTATGCGACGCTTCCGTGAGTTTCTAGATTATCACAGACTCTACAGAGTCAGAAATTTTATAAAATTAATGGGCCGACACGCTGTGGTGTCGGCCCGTGTAGGGTGCCCGGCCTAGGCCGGATCTCGAATGTGCATGGAACCTCCATGAGGCGAAGCAGTCACTTCAGGTGATGCAAGAGTTTGCGCGGTCGCGGGGAGAGTTGTCTCCCGGCACCATGACGTCACGCGTCAGCAAACACTTCCACCGGTGGCTGTACATCATCCGGGTTGATTCGGATACTCCATACCCTATCACACTCCCTAAGTATTGTCAAGGAGTATTATGTGTTGTCTGGTGCAGTATCGAAAATATGGCTCAGATTAAGAGCTCTTCTGCCTTGCCTTCAAAATTTCGTCCACTCTCCTTATCTCTTCATCTACCCCTTCTATCAGGTCATACTTCCCCACCTCATCTACCTTGATCCACGCGTACTCGGTGGTATCAGCATCTAGCTTTATCTCCCCTGAGACATACGGAGCGAAGTAGGAGAGACAGAGGACGGGTATCCCGTCTGGGCGGATGAAGGTTAGGTCGGTGAGGATCTCTCCCTTTCCTATTTCCAAATTTACTTCTTCTCGTATCTCTCGTCTCAGACAGGTCTCTAGTGCGCCGTACCACTGCTTAGAACTCTTCGTGCTCACAGGAGTGTTTATATAGTCGTCTGTCGAGAGTCCACCACCAGGGATAGTCCACTTACCGGGCATGACCTTCTTGTGCATGGCACGCTTGGTGATGAGATAGTGCAGGTCGGGTTTATAAACTAGACCCGTAACTGTCACTCTGTGGAGTTCTTTGTCTTCTATCATAGATTTATATTACCACTTACCGCTTGCCCCTCCTCCACCACTCATCCCTCCACCGAATCCTCCGAAACCTCCCCCACCCCCGTGCCCACCACCTATCCACCATGGAGGCAAGACTCCTCTAGCCACACTATTTTTATAAGTTTTAGAAACGATGTAGTCGAAGAGAAGTCCGACGAAGATGAGTCCTAGGATAAAGATGATTCCTCCGAAGAAGAACCACCCCGCGAGACCTCCTATCACTCCCCCAGCCCACCAACTCTTTGAGCGAGCCAAGACGCTTGAGAGGAAGATAAGGAAGAAGAGTGCCACAGGAAAGATGTCTTCCCAATGCACCGGAGTATCTATAGGGGTTTCTAGTGGAGCGCCATTTCTCACTCCTTCTACCATCCTATTTACCGCAGAAATAACTCCGGCATCATATTCTCCATTCTGGAAAGCTGGTGTGAGTATCTCTCGGATGATCCGCGAGCTCTCGATGTCGGTAATAATAGGCTCGAGTCCGTAACCGACCTCTATCCGCATCTCTCTGTCGTCTCGAGAGATAAGGAGTAGTAGCCCATTGTCCTCCTTTGCCTTGCCTATGCCCCATTTCTGGAAGAGTTTCTCTGCATAAGTCTCGATGGTCTCGTCTGTGCCGTGTGAGTCTATGGTCACGACCGCGATCTCGGTACCAGTCTCCTTCTCTAGACTAGATAGAGAAATCTCGAGACTCGAAACAGTCTCAGGGCGCAAGAGTTGGGCGAAGTCACTCACGTGTCCCGTGGGGACGAGAGTGGTGATGAGGAGAAGGAGTGGGAACATTAATCGAAGTTTACTGTCGGAGCATTCTCTGTACCTTCTGCGGACTCGAAGTAAGCTCTCTCACCGAAGCCTGTGAGCATCGCAAGGATGACTGTGGGGAAACGCTTGACCGAAGTGTTGTAAGCTCTGACCTCGTCGTTGAAGCGAGTTCTCTCTACGGAGACACGGTTCTCTGTACCCTCAAGCTGAGCCATAAGGTCGCGAACATTGGCAGATGAGGCGAGCTGAGGATAGTTCTCTACGATGACGAGGAGTCTACTTAGAGCACCTTCGACCTGTGAGGCTGAGGAAGCTCTCTCGTCTGGAGTGGTAGCACCAGCATAACGTGTGCGAGCATCTGCGAGGTCACTGAAGACGGTTTGTTCCTGAGTGAGGACAGCTTTCACAGAGTTGACGAGGTTGGGGATAAGGTCGAAGCGTCTCTGGTACTGAGTCTCAACCTTCGCCCACTGGGCGTCCGTGCTCTCGTTTAGCGTGATGAGCTTGTTATAACCAGAGAAGCCCCAGATAACGAGGACTGCCACGACTGCGAGCACGATAAGTAATTTCTTTTTCATATTTGTATTGATTATGTAAAGGAATTATAACTCTCTCATCACTAAGTTAAAAGGCGCCGGATGTAATCACGGCGCCTTGTGCCAATCCAACCTAAGCTGCGGGGATGAGTTTGGCGTCGGTCCAGACACCCAGCAGGTTGAGGTTCTCGTCGAACGCAAGGTACTCGACAGAAAACCTCTGTTCGATGTAGTTGTGGCGCTTGATCTCGACCATCACCCTGATTTTCTCAGGGAGAGTCTGTGCCCCTTCCTTTACCCTTTGCTTCTCCTTGAGGACGAAGCTCGCACAGGCTCGGGCGAAGGAGCGTACCTCCTCCACACTTCTGTTGTTGACCTCCCTTAGTGCCGGACGACCCTTCAGCCCATGAACCCATATGGTGAGTTCAAATCTGTGCATACAACCTCCTCAGAAAGCATAACACACTTCTACAGAATTTAAAGGTCTCCAGAGAGTTGGGTACAAATTGCCAATTTATAGAAATCGGAGTAACATTTGGCAGTACAGGCAATGGCTCAAATACTTCCCTACATTCAAATTGTCTTAAGCATCCTTCTGGTCGGAGCAGTGTTGCTCCAGCGTTCCGAAGCAAGCCTTGGTGCTGCTTTCGGTTCGGATTCAGCAGGCTACAGGTTTGTCAGACGTGGTTTCGAGAAGATTCTCTTCAACGCAACTATCGTTATCGCAATCCTCTTCATCCTTTCGACCTTCGCACCTCTTTTCTTGGGTCGCTAACTCAATGAACTCTAAAGACTTTCAAGCCCTTCTCCGAAGGCGCTTCCATCTCCCCAAAGAGCGCCCTATCAAGCGCGCTATGGCATCCTTCACTCTTGCTGAGAGGGCTGTCTTTTCCTTTTTTACCATTGTCTTCATCCTCTCGGGAGGAATCTTGGCTTGGAAGGTGTCTCAAGCTTTCCTCGTAGAGGTGCCTACTCGAGGTGGGAGTCTGATTGAGGGTATTGTGGGTAACCCACGCTTCATCAACCCGGTCCTCGCTCTCTCAGAAGCAGACAAGAACCTTACCTCTCTGATCTACTCAGGGCTCGTTAAGGTAACTCCCGAAGGAGATGTAGAGAACGACCTAGCAGATTCCCTCACTATCTCTGACGATAAGCTGGTCTATACCGTCTCCATAAACTCCTCGGCGAAGTTTCAAGACAACACATCTGTCACTGCAGACGATGTCCTCTTTACCATCCAGAAAGTGGTCGACCCTCTGATCAAGAGCCCTCGACGTGGTAACTGGGAGGGTATCTCTGTGGAGAAGATAGACGCACAGACGGTGCAGTTTACCCTCAAGAAGCCTTATGCACCCTTTATCTACAACCTCGCACTAGGGATCCTACCTAAACATATTTGGAAGAATGTGACCGACGACGAGTTCTCCTTCAGCCAGTTCAACACTCTCCCTATCGGTACTGGACCGTATCAGGTCGAGAGTGTAGAGAGGAACTCAGGCGGTATCCCTGACTACTACAAACTTACCCCGTTTGAGAAAACTCTTGGTTCGGCTCCGTACATTAGGGATCTCATCTTCCGCTTCTATTCTTCAGAAAGTGCTCTGATAGAAGCTTACAACAAGGGCAATATCGAGAGTCTCTCTGGTCTCTCACCAGAACTTATCTCTGAACTCAAGCTAAACAAGGCCACTATCGTACATGCTCCGTTGCCAAGAATCTTTGCGGTCTTCTTCAACCAGAGTCAGTCTAAGGTTCTCTTGGACAAGAGTGTGAGAACAGCTCTAGACCTCGCCACTCCGAAGGACAAGATTGTTGAAGAAGTCTTGGGTGGGTACGGTACGGCTATCCACGGACCATTCCCAGCCGGACTCTACTCTTGGGCCGAGGAGCGGACCTCTAGCACTACTCAGGAGGTTAAACTTGAACAAGCACAGAAGGTACTTGAGAGCGGAGGTTGGAAGGCAGGTAGTGACGGTCTGCTTGAAAAAAAATCAGGAAAGGATACAATGATTCTGTCGTTTTCTATCTCTACTGGTGACGCCCCCGAACTCAAGAAGGTAGCAGAGGAACTCAAACTCTCTTGGGAGAAACTGGGTGCCAAGGTTGAAGTACTGGTCTTCGAGACCGGAGAACTGAACCAGAGCGTTATCCGTCCGAGACACTTCGACGCACTACTCTTCGGAGAAGTGGTGGGTCGCGAGGCCGACCTGTATCCGTTCTGGCACTCTTCTCAGAGAAACGATCCAGGTCTAAACATTGCCCTCTACGCCAACTCGAAAGCTGACAAGCTCCTAGAAGAAGCTCGTTCTGCAGATAGAGCCAAGGCAGAGGTAAGTTACAAGGCCTTCGAAGCTGAGTTGGAGAAAGACTTGCCAGCCATCTTCCTCTACTCACCGAACTTCCTCTATGTTGTACCAGAGAAGCTCCAAGCCGTCAGGCTCCAGTCTCTCTCGGTCGCCCAAGACAGGTTCCTCAGTGTGAGAAGTTGGTACGTAGAGACAGACAAAGTTTGGAAAATATTCCTAGATTAATTTAAAAGTTATAAGTTATAAGCTCAGAGCCGAAGCTCGAAATACTCATGAATCCCTCATCATCACAAGGTCGTTCTGGTCTGCGACACAAGAACATGCGTCGCCGCACTCAGTCCCCTATCCCTGCCAAGAAGCCTCACGACCTCATCCCTCCTATCGGTGAGGGTAACATCCGTATCATCCCTCTCGGTGGAGTGGAGGAAATCGGTCGAAACATGACTGTGGTTGAGTTCGGTAACGACATTATCGTCGTAGACTGTGGTATCCTCTTCACCAACGAAGATACACCAGGTATCGACTACATCCTCCCCAACACCAAGTACCTCGAGGAGAGGAAGGGCAAGATCCGTGCTCTCATCATCACCCACGGTCACCTAGACCACATCGGCAGTATCCCTTACCTCATCGACCGCCTAGGCAACCCCCCTATCTATACCCGAGAATTCGGCGCACTTCTCATCAAGAAGCGTCAGGTCGAGTTCCCTCATCTTCCTCCACTCGACATCCGTATCGTCGACGCTGCTGACAAGTCGATCCCTATCGGAGAGAACCTCAAGGTCCGCTTCTTCGGTCTCACACACGCCATCCCAGACTCCACAGGTATCATCATCGAAACTCCGTACGGAGATATCGTCAACACGGGTGATGTCCGCATCGAGAACGAAGCTGGTGTCCCAGTAGACAAGGAGTTCGAGCAGTACAAGATGTTCAAGGATAGGAACGTGATCCTCTTTACCATGGACTCTACCGGTATCGACAAGCCCGGCTTCTCGCCATCTGAGAAGTCTATCCTGAAGAATATCGACACTATTGTGAAGGATGCTCCCGGTCGCATCATCATCGCCACCTTCGCCTCACAGGTGGAGCGTATCATCGAGTTCTTAAACACCGCTCACCGTTACAGCAAGAAGGTCTTCATCGAGGGTCGTAGTATGAAGAGCAACGTCGAGATTATCAAACAGTTGAACCTCGCTGACACTTCTCACATCATGCCAGTAGAAGAGATCGAGAAGTACCCTCCCAATAAGGTCATGATGATCGCCACCGGCGCTCAAGGAGAAGAGTTCGCTGCTCTCATGCGCATGAGCAACAACACTCACAAGCAGGTCCGTCTCCAACGTTCTGACACCATCATCCTCTCCTCTTCTGTCATCCCCGGCAACGACCGTGCGGTAGATAGACTCAAGGACAACCTCTTCCGCCATGATGCGAAGATTATCACCTACTTAGACTCAGACGTGCACACCTCTGGTCACGGTAAGCGTGGGGAACTCGAGTGGATCCACAAGCAGATTCCTTACAAATTCTTCATGCCTATTCACGGTAGTCACTTCCGTCTCAAGATGCATGCAGAGCTTGCAGCGAACCTCGGCTTCCCTCGTGAGAACATCATCGTCCCTGAGAACGGTGCAATCATGGAGATCAGAAACAAGGGTACAGAGTTCGTGAAGTTGAAGGAGAAGGCCCCCTCAGAAGACATGGTGGTAGAAGGCTTCAACGTCGGAGATATCCCAGAAGTCGTGATCCGCGACAGGAAGATGCTTGCCGAGGATGGTATCTTCGTCATCATCGCTCTCGTCAACACGAGGAACGGTAGACTCAAGAAGAGCCCAGACATCATCGCCCGTGGGTTCGTCTATCTCCGAGAGTCTCAAGAACTCTTGAGCGAAGCTAGAAACATCATCAAGCTCTCTATCGAGAAGAGTACTGTGGGTATGAACCCTATCAACTTCGACTTCGCCAAGAATGCTGTGAACGAGGACGTCTCTCGCTTCCTCTTCCAGAAGACTGCCAAGAAGCCTATCGTCATCCCAGTAATCCTAGGAGTCTAAAGCTAGTAGAGCACCGCTCCGACGAAGACAAGAGAGTTGACCACCAGCCATACTGAGTAGATAAACATCAGTGGTTTCTCCTTGTGCATGAAGCCGTAAATAATCCACGGTATGTCCATGAGTGCGAAAGTGAGCCAAGAGATAGGCTCTAGACCAGAAGCATTTCTCTCGACGAAGATCAGCCTGAGTTGTGGGACCATCATCACGAGTGAGACAAGTCCAGCCAGATAGACTGCTTTGTCGAGGAATCTTAGCCCCGCTGACTCTGCAGGAAAGGGGTGGAGAGCTCTACCAGACATGCGCTTCCTCTTGTGTAAGTGGTGGAGTGACATTATTGCAAATTACCTCTGTATTCTACGATACTTCCGGCTTTTATCTCAATGGGATCTGCCTTGCGAAGAGACTTCACCTGCTCTTTCGTGAGGATCTCTGTGTGTAGAGAACTGTCGAGTGCGTGGATGATGTCGAGCACCATGTCACCTTGAGTGAGCCAGCTCACTCCGTACTTAGAAAGGTCGAAAGGTTTGGAGAAACTTCTGAGAGTCTTGTATCCTGTAGGCAAGAAGTACTCGTGGAAATAGCTCATCACGAGCTCCCTCACGCTCTTGTAGACTGGCTCTCGGTAACGGAGTACGGCGTGGTTGGTTTTCGATATAGCTCCGTAATACTTCCCTTCTTTAAATATAGCGACAACGTGGTCGTAGTCGTGTGGGTGAGGAGCCTTGAGATCTAGGAGAAGAGGCTTCCTACCCTGTGCCCAGAGTGCGCCCGCCGCAAGTACAGCTCCTCCGGCGCAGTCGACCTTACCGCTCTTGAGTATCCCTCGGACCGAGCGGTCGATCTTGTAACCATCTCTGAAGTCGAACTTGAGGTCGTTGAGGAAGTTCTGAATCTTGGCTGGAGTATCCAAACTCTTGATCACTCGCCACTCCTTGTGGTCTAACCCAGAATCCTTCTCAGTTATCCGTTGTCTTATCATTATCTCCATCTTACAATAAGATTCCAGAACAAACCTAGGAGGACGAGATGGAGTACGAAGGTGCGACGAGGAGAGACCTCGAACAGGAACTCGCTCTTGCCGGCATGGCGATCCGCCGTGAAGAGAAGCGGATCGCAGATGTGAGGAAGATTCTTGCCAAACTTGATGCCAGCGGGCAGACTTGCGTCGGCGAGCCGGTCTCCGCGAAGGTTGGAGTACTTGTGACCACCTGAGCGCTGATGGGTAACCCCCATCAGCGCTCTTCGATTTTATAAATTACAAAGTAGTCTAAACTCTGCGGGCTTCCACTGGGAAAAGCTCCTTGCGCATAAAGATCACCCCAGGGATAAGCGGTAGCCAGAGCACTAGTCCGCGCAGGAGAAGTGTCCCAGCGAGTGCTGCCTCAAGCGGAGTACCGAGGAGCACAAGGATACCCGTACAAGCCACCTCGAAGCCCCCCAGCCCTCCAGGCAAGAAGCTCAGTATCCCTCCGATAGAACCAGCCACAAGGGCGATAAAGGCGGTGTTGAAACTCGTCGGCACATCTATCGAATACATGACCACCCAGAGAGTGAGAGCATCGAGGATGATGACCGCGAAGCGTAGAGACGTCGCTCGGGCGAAGAGCAGTGTCGGAGTGACCTCCTCCTTGGGTATCTCGGCGATAAGCTCAGTCGTCTTCCTGACGAAGCTGAAGCGCTTAAACCAGTTCAAGATACTCCACTTGTGGTGGTTGTGGAGGAAGTGCCACACAGCCAGAGTCGATAGGGTCATAAAGACGAGGAAAAAAGTGAGGATCGCCATGATAGTGAGGTTGGCGATGCCGAAGAGTAGGTACATGGCGAAGGCGGTCATGATGACATATGAGCCGAGGAGAGAAACAATGTCTATGGCGATAGCCTTCATCACTATCCAACCGGGGATACTGAGAGCAAACATCTCGCGAGCCACTATGGCATTGCCTGCCATCCCGATGGAGGGGATAAACTGGTTCATCGAGAGTTGCTCGAGAGACATCTTCGCCAAGTCTCTGAACTTGAGCTTGTATCCATTGTCTGCGACAGAGATATGCCACTTCGCCCCGTCTGCGACGTATGTCGCCACTTGGAGTGCTAGGGCAAGGAGTAACCACGCCCAATGAGCTGTATACATTAGCCGGAAGAGCTCTCTCGCCTCGCCGAACTGTGTGGCGATGATGAGGACGATACTGAGCAAGACAAAGAGGCTCAGAAACAGCCTATTTTTCGAAAACTTAAGTCGTGTGGGAAAAAGTTCGGGCATTAGAAGAATAGCTTCTGTATAGGTCCAATTATAGCAATTTTAAGAAATTCTAGCTTTTGAATAGAAAAGGACGCTGACCAGATGTCAGCGTCCTGAAAAGAGCAAGCGGGAACTATTTATTTCACAGGAACTTCTTCAAACTCGACTCGAGCTTTCTCCCCTTCGCCGGACACGCCAGCGAAGTACGCACGAACATCGGCGCCGCGGACCGCGAGCTTGATGCGACGCGCCGCCTGCGAAAGGTGTTCGTGCTGAAGCTTCTCGACGGAGTTCCCCGTGACGCGCTTGATGACGACGTTAACGAGGTGTACGTTCCCAGCCTTGTAGGCTCCACAGTCGTGATGCCCGATGCAGATCACTGTCCGCACCTTCTTGAGCTCCACGATCTTCTCGACGATTTTGTCGGTGGCCTTCGAGAGAAAGCCGAACGCCGACACCAAGGGAAGGGTCATGACTGGGCCAGACGGTACCTGGAGCATGTGGGGTCTTTCGTACCCCAAGTGCTTCAGGAATTCTCGCGTCTGCTTCTCGAACCGATGGTCCGAGCAACAGATCACGAGACAGTCGGGCTCGAGATCGAGCCACGGAGAGGAGCTCGCGAACTTCGTATTCAGACGAACCTTATCCGTGACTTTAGCGGAGTTATCCGCCAGAGTGACTGTCGACATTATTTCTCCTTGTGGTGCGGGAGGGTGGTTATCGCCCTCCCGCACCTATGTAGCAAGTTACGAAGTGGCGTGATCGCCAGCTTCGTCCGTGGTACCCGTCCCGACATGTTTCAGACTCGCGAGAAGGCCATCGAGGCTACCCTTGGGTACCCCGAGGTTCTCGAGAATGCCTTCGAAGTCCATGCCCATGGCTTTCGCCTGAGCAAGGGTATTGAAGACCGTCTTCGGCATCGACATGATGAACTTCGAGAGAGGATCGGATCCGTTGCCGTTCCCGCCCCCTCCGAGGTCCACCAAGTTGATCGAGTCGATCCGCGAGATGCCGGTACCGATGTGCTCGAATGCCGCACTGATCATCTTCTGACCGGCGTCGCCAGTCTTGTCGATGATTTCGGGCAGGTGATCGAGGAAGAGAATGAGGCGAGCTGCATCACTCATCTTTTCGAGAGCCTCATTCTTCTTCAGGAGACCTTCAGCGTCAGCGAGAAGCCTGGCCAAAGTGGCCGATGCTTCCGCCTTACCCTTGGCCTCCGTCGACTCGGCTTCTGCGAGACCGACGATGCGCTTCTGCGCCGCGTCCGCCGCCGCCCGACCCTCGCCTTCGAGAGTCAGCTTGACCTTGTCGGCTTCTGCTGTTGACCTCGTGGCGTCGGCCTGCTTGGCTGCTGCTTGAGCGTTGCCTTCAGCCGTGATCGTTGCCGCCTTGGCTTTTGCCTCAGCCGGCTTGATCGTGGTATAGACGAGCTCCTTCTCCATGCGGATCGCTTCCTGGTCGGCAAGCTCGATCTTCGCAGTGGTTTCGGCCGATTCGGCCAACACTTTACGCTGACGGAGGGTCTTGTCAATCTCCGCTCGCTTAAGTTCACCTGCCATGTCAGCTTCAGCCTGCGCGGTTTCTGTCTCCGTCTTGAACGTGGCCTGCTTCATTGCGAGGTCACGGTTTGCCTCAGCGATCTGTTGATCTGCTGCCAGCTTGGCGGTTTCCCCCAGCTGTCTTGCTTCAGACGACTTGACCAATGCTTCACGGTCAGCCTCAGCCTTCGCGACATTCGCGTCGCGCTGGACTTCGGCAGTTCGTTTGGCGCCGAGGGCGTCAATGTAGCCCTCGTCGTCCCACAGCTTGTTGATCACGAAGTTGTCGATCTCGAACCCAAGCTTGTTGAGTTCGGCCGAAGCGTTGGTGAGCACTCCCTGTGCAAGCTTCTCCCGATCCTTGACCATCTCTTCAATGGTCAATGTACCGATGATCTGCCGAAGCAGTCCATCGAGGGTCTGCTTGAGCATTGCCCTGACTTCCAGCGTCGGTTTGCCGAGCATGCGCTCGACAGCCGCCGAAAGAAGTTGGGGATTGGAACTCACCTTGATGTTCGCAATCGCGTCGACACTGACGGGAACACCGTCAGAGTTGGGCGACTTGAGCACCTGAGCTTCCACCGAGAAGTTTTCGAGACCGATCTCAGTGAAATCTTCGAGGAGTGGGTAGACAAACGTGGCGCCACCCGTGATAAGTCGGAAGCCCTTGCCATCCGCACCTGTACGTCCGTAGACGACGAGCACTTTGTTCGGCGGGCACTTCCGATAATTGCGGGCGAGAACCACGAAAGCTGAGAGAGCAGCGACTGCGAGTCCGATCACAATGATCGGGAGCATCAGTCCCTGCACGATTCCCGTAATTTCAGACATCATCTGTATTATCTCCTGTCTCTGTCGTTAGACTGCGTTGAGTGGTGCGACAACCATTGTCGCACCTGCGACTTCTTCGACCTTCACCCTGGTACCAGACTTGATTGCCTCCCCGTTCTTCGACACGGCAGTCCGTGTGACTTCCACCCCGCCGACGACGCACCGGATTTCTCCGAGGCCGTTCTGCGGAATTGAAGTGACAACCGTACCGCTTGCTCCCACCGCACTGTTCGTGTCGATGAGTGAATTCGCCTGCTGTGACTTCAGTGCCCTGACGGCAAAGAGAATCATGAAAGCAAATCCATATCCGAAGATGGCGCCGGTCGCAGTGGCGAAAAGAGTCCGGCCCGTATAGAGCTGAACCAAAGCACCAATGCCGCCGAAACCAGTTGAGAGAAGTGCCATGCCGCGTACCGAGAGCATCCCCACTGCAAAGAAGGAGGACAATCCGGTGTCGCCGTCATGATGTCCGTCGCCGTGTCCGTCGTGGCCCACGTCGTGTCCGAAGTCGTGATCAGTGTCTCCGTGACCCCCAAAAATCAGGGAGAAGACACTGAACAACAACCCCATGAGAAAGATGGTGAAGAAGGATATGAGCGCGGTCGTTGATGCGATCGCGCTCCACAGCCAGTCGAAGTTGAACACTTTTGAGCCTCTACTTCTGTGGAACAGGACGGTAGAAGAGAGTTCGACTCTTCTCCTCCGCCATGTATCCGGAAATATCCGCTTGCGGGAACCATTCCCGCAGGAGGTGGAGCGCCGCTTGCATGTCCTGCATCTGACGCTCCCGAACCTGAGAGAGGGAATTGTTCCACGCCGCGATGGTGTCGTAGTAGAGGCACATGGTATGTGCCACCACGACAATCTTTCTCGGGCTGTGACGCTTGAGCACCTCAACCGACGCGCGTTGCGCCGGCTTGAAATGCTCACCCATTTTCACATCATCGAGATGAGCCAGTGCGAGAGGACCTCCAGGTAGTGCCAGAGGCACACCATGCAACCCTTTCCACTTGGCGAACTCCATATTTGGAGTTTCGACGATGTCCTCGCTGCAGCCGATGAGGATATCGCTATTCGCGGTTTCCTTTTCGGGCGGCAATTCGTACGAGAACTCAGCACCCTCCTTCTCCGCCACTCTCTCTCGAGCAGAGCTGGGATCCAAGATCCAAGCCGCCGAGAGGATCAGAGCGACAGAACCAACGATGATCGCCATCCAAATGACGAAAACTCGTTTTACCACAGCTATCCTCCTCTTTTAATCGTTGTTAACGTATGTTCCTGTAAACGAACTTCTGGCGTCACTTATAGCATATATAAAAATAAAAGTCAATAGTAGATAAAATGATAAACACCCACTAAGTCGTAACCTAATGGGTGTTGGTAGAACCAGCAGTACATTAATCTCCGCTAATAGTATTCTGGAGACTTACAGTAAGAGAACTAGTGAGCTCCTTACGGAATGCCGACTCCGGATTAGCCAGCTCGGCCGTGATCCAGTTGGGGATCCACCCTTTGATCAGATCGACAACAGCTTCGTATGTCTCGCTCTCGGTGTCGAAAAGGTCATCGGTGATGCTCTCCGAGTCAGTGTCCATCCGGTCCATGAAGATTTTGCGAACCTTCTCCTGGAATTCAGCAGTGGTCGACATCGTCTTCACAGTAGCCATCACAGCACTGTCGATCTGGTTACTCAATTCATCGGATGGGTTGTCGAGAGCAACTCCGACAAGTTCTCCAATCTTCTCCATAACACCAGGGATGGCAGTGAGACTGACCCCCGTAAGAAGCATCGGTGACCCCATCGCCGTCGCGAATAACCTGTCGATCCTGTCGTCGACGAGTTGCTTCATCCTGTGTTCCATCTCTGTCGTTGAAGCACTAAAACTCATTGTCTCACGCGAAGCAGGGAGACTCTGTGTTCCTGATTGAATCTTTCTGGCAAGTTCCTTCGCCTGGCGCGCAGTTACAAGTGCCCATACAGCTATACCGCTTACTACAATAAGCAGCAGAAACAATGTTCCAAGTATTTGTCCCACAGTAATAGCTCCTTTGTCTATGAACGTTACGGATGTAATCCTTCTAACAATTTACTAAGATAGTTAAATCATTTTTATCTAAATAAGTCAAGAATTGATTTTATGTATGTAGGAATAAATGTTAAAATATCTAGTAAATATATGCCCAAAAATTCTCCCTTCGACAACATAAACACCCCTCTATACAGAGTCGTGGGAGACACCGTGGCTCTCTGGACACTAGCCAACCTTGGCTTCTACATCATCTTCCCTATCTTGGGTCTGGAGAAGAGTTATAATTCTTCCCCTATCAGCATCGCTCTCTACTATCTCTTCTGGGCTGTGGTCGGTATCTGGATCTTCTGGGACCTGTTTATCAGACAGCTTGAGTTCAAGCGTCGTGTCTGGCTTTGGGTTCTCCTCTGCCTCCTCTCCGCCGGTCTCATCTGGAGTCTCCTGCATCTCC